>JAJZNH010000439.1 GCA_021811745.1 Acidobacteriota bacterium | reverse complement strand
GTAACCGGAATCCGATTGGTCAACGAATTGACTTCATTTGATTGCTTTGGCGTGGTTCCCGATTTGGTGGGATCCCGAAACAGGAAGGCAGGGTAGCGAGGACGGAGCGGCAATTCCGCAGGCTGGGAACGGGGAAGCATGAATGCCGATAAGGTAAGCAGGGTGGAGGGTCTTGCCTCGGTGCGCAGTCTTGTGGGTAAACCTGGAAGCCGTTTTGTGCGCAAGCTGAGCGGGCATGTGGCGCGGATTCTTGTGGTGCTCTTGGTGGGAGGCTTTTTGGGGGCGACGCTGGTGCGGCTGGCGCCCGGATACGGCACGGACCAGGAGGAGCTGGACAGCCGGTTGAGCGCCGCGAGCATCCAGGCTCTGCGGCAAGCGCGGGGCGCGGACGAAGGGCTGGCCAGCTTTTATGCGCACACTCTGGAGCGGCTGATGCGGGGTGACCTGGGTGAGTCAGAGACGCTGGGCGAGCCGGTGCGGCAACTGCTGGCGGAGCGATCTCCGGAGACACTCGAATCGGTGGGGCTGGGACTGGCGGTGGGCTGGATCGCGGGGGTGGCGCTGGCCATGGCGGTAGTGATGTCGCGGAGGGGAATTGCCGACGTGGCGGCCGGCTTGCTGGCGAGCATTTTGCTGTGCGTACCGGCGGCAGTGCTGGCGCTCTTGTTCGTCATTGTGCAGGCACCGGGACGGCTGGTGATCGGGCTGATCGTGTTTCCGAATATTTACCATTACGCGCGCAACCTGCTGGCGCGGGCGGCGGCGCTGCCGCATGTGCTGACGGCCAGAGCAAAGGGAGTGGGCAGCGCGCGGGTGCTGCTGCGCCACATTCTGCCGGTGGCTGCGCCTCAGTTGCTGGCTTTGGGCGGAGTCTCTGTGAGCATGGCGTTTGCGGCGGCGATTCCAGTGGAGGTTCTGTGCGATCTGCCGGGGATCGGGCAACTGGCGTGGAAGGCGGCCATGGGCCGCGACCTGGCGCTGCTGGTAGATCTGACGATGATCGTCACGCTGATTACCTTGGTGGCCAACACGGCTGCGGACCTCATGGCGCAGCCGCGGCCGGCAGGTGAAGCATGAAGTGGATGCGGCGAGGCGCGATCACATTTCTGGGGTTGGTGTTTGCGGCCAGCATGCTGGCGAACTACGTTGCTCCGGCCTCCTATGCGCATCAGTTCCGGGAGCTGCCGGACGCGGCGCCTTCGAGCCAGCACTGGCTGGGGACGGACGATCTGGGGCGCGACCGGTTTTCGCGTCTGCTCTACGGAACGCGGGTTTCGCTGCTGCTGGCGCCGGCGGCGGCGCTGGTTTCAAGCGGGCTGGCGGCGGTGATTGGAGGAGCGGCGGGATTTGCCGGAGGCTGGCTGGAGAGCACGGTGATGGCGGCGGCGGACCTGGTGCTTTCGCTGCCCTGGCTGTTTCTGCTCATCACGGTGCGCGCGTTTCTGCCATTGAATGTGGCGCCCATCGCATCGGTGGCGATCACCTTTGCGCTGTTGGGCTGCCTGGGGTGGGCGTCGGCGGCGCGCGTGGTCTGCGCGGACGCGCGCACGCTGAAGAACTCAGAGATCGTGCTGCTGGCGCGGGCCTCGGGCAGCGGCGGGTTCCGGTTGCTGTGGCGGCACCTGGTTCCCAATCTCAGGCCGGTGCTCACCGCGCAGTTCTGGATTTCAATTCCGGTTTTCATTTTGACAGAGGCGAACCTGAGCATTCTTGGGCTGGGGGTGGCCGAGCCGCTGCCGTCGTGGGGCGGATTGCTGCGCGAGCTGGAGAATTTTACGAGCTTTTCGGCGCAGCCTTGGCTGTTTGCGCCACTGATCCTGCTGGTGGTGACCGTGAGTTGTTTTCACGTGGTGGTGAGAAAAGAGGATGTTTGGGGATGAACCGGCTGTGGAAGAAGAGGAAGGAGCCAGCGACAAGAGGCGAAGGGCATCCCTTAGCGGCTAAAGCCGGTTGTGTTATGTCTGCGGCTGCGGCACGGCTAAAGACGGGGCCTTTCAAGGCTTCGTCCGCGGGGAGGTTTTTGGGAAGCTGCGTGAGCCCGCGGGCGACTCTGGCGAGGATGCTGTTGTTGAGCGTGATGAGCGGGCCTTGGGCGCAGGCGCAGCGCGGGAGTCAGTTGCGGTTCAGCCTGGGCGCGGACCCGAAGACGTTCAATCCGCTGCTGGTGGCCGACTCCGCCTCGGAGACGATCCGCTACCTGACCGGAGGAGTGCTGGTGCGGTTGAACCGGGAGACACAGCGGTTGGAGCCGGAACTGGCTACGTCGTGGAAAGTGGGGCGGGCGGGCAATTCGATTACCTTCATGCTGCGGCGGAACGTGCGCTTCTCCGACGGCACGCCCTTTACGGCCGAAGACGTGGCCTACACGATGCGGAGGCTGATGGATCCTGCACTGCACTCGCCCACGGGGGATTCGTTCCGCTCCGGGCCAGGAACGGTGGTTACGCGGATTACGGGGAAGAACGAGATCACGATTACGTTTCCGCGGGCGATCGTGGGGCTGGACAAGTTGTTCGACCAGGTGGCGATACTCCCAGCGCACTCGCCGGACAAGCCGGACAGGGAGATGGCGGTGCTGGGGCCGTACTATGTGGCCGAGGACAAGCCGGGATCGTACCTGCTGCTCAAGCGGAATCCGAACTACTGGAAGCGCGACGGGCAAGGGAATCGACAGCCGTACATCGAGTCCATTCGCATCGACATCGAGGAGAACCGCGAGATTGAGATGTTGCGGCTGATGCGGGGCCAGATCGACTTCGTCAACTCACTTGATCCGGAGTCGTACGACCGCTTGCAGAGGCAGGCGCCGAAGATGGCCTATGACGCGGGGGTTTCGCTGGACTCCGAGCAGATGTGGTTTAACGAGGTTCCGAATGCGCCCATCGCGAGCTACAAGAAGGCGTGGTTCCGGTCTGCGAGGTTCCGGCGGGCGATCTCGGAATCGATCAACCGCGCGGACCTGGTGCGGGTGGTGTTTCGCGGTCATGCGCGGCCGGCGGTGAGCTGGATTTCGCCGGCCAATAAGTTCTGGTTCGACGCCAGCCTGCACCCGCACCTCTTCGACCAGAAGGATGCACTGCGGCTGATGGCTGAGGACGGATTCCGGCTGCAAGACGGGGTGTTGCGCGACCGCGCGGAGCACGCGGTGGAGTTCTCTGTGATCACCAACGCGGGGAACATGGAGCGGATGCGCATGGCAGCCATGATTCAGCAGGACCTGGCGGGGATCGGCATCCGTCTGAACGTGGTGACGCTGGATTTTTCGTCATTGATCGACCGGATCACACGCAGCTTCAACTACGAGGCCTGTCTGCTGGGACTGGTGAATAACGACCTGGACCCGGACGCGCAGATGAACGTGTGGCTGAGCTCGGCCGACAACCACCAGTGGAACCCCAACGAGAAGAAGCCGGCGACGGCGTGGGAGGCGGAGATCGACCGGCTGATGCGGGCGCAGGCGACGACCCTGGACGTGAAGAAGCGAAAACAGGAGGTTGATGAGGTTGAGGAGATCGTGTGGCGGGAGGAGCCGTTCATTTACCTGGTGAACAAGGATGCGCTTGCGGGGGTTTCCACGCGGCTGCGCAACGTGCACCCGGTGGCTCTTCGGCCGCAGGTGTACTGGAACATCGATGAACTGTGGATTGCGGGCGGCGGCGGAGGGAGGCGCTGATGGAATCAACGCCATTGATGTCGTTGCGGATTTCGGCGAGCTATCCGGGCAAGGCTGGCGCGCTCAGGGACGTGGCGTTGGAGATCGGCCGCGGCGAAGTGCTGGGGCTGGTGGGCCAGAGCGGGTGCGGCAAGAGCACGCTGGCGCTGGCGATTCTGAAGCTGCTGTATCTGAAGCGGGGGCGGGCGGAGGGCGCGATCATTTTGAACGGGCGCGACCTGATGCCGCTGAAGGAGCGCGACCTGCGGGGGCTGCGCGGGCGGGAGATGGCGCTGGTATTGCAGAGTCCCATGTCGTCCCTGAATCCGGCGCTGCGGATTGGGGCGCAGCTCGAGGAGGCGTGGAGGGTGCACCGGCGGACGTCGCGGCAGGAATGCGCGCAGGCGGTTGGGGAGACGCTTGAGAATGTGAGCCTGCCCTCGGACGCAGTTTTTTTGCGGCGCTACCCGGCGGAGCTGAGCGTGGGGCAAGCGCAACGGGTGCTGATCGGGATGGCGGTGCTGCATCGGCCGCCGCTGCTGATCGCCGACGAGCCCACGAGCGCGCTGGACATCGTGACGCAGGCGGAGATTCTGCAACTTTTTGCGATGCTGAGCCGCAAGCTGGGGATGGGCATCCTGTATATATCGCACGATCTGTTGTCGGTGGCGGCCATCAGCCAGCGCGTAGCGGTGATGGATCAGGGTGAGATTGTGGAGTGCCGGCCGACAGTGGAGCTGTTTCGCAGCCCGGCGCATGCCTATACGCGGAAGTTGATCGCGGCATTGCCGGCGGCTCCGCGATTTGAGAGCGCGGCGGCGGCCGAAGCCGTGGCATGAAGCGGGGTGCGCCTGACAGGTGTCTGTACAAGTTCTGTCCAGCTTGCGGTAGGAGGACGACCGCCGATCCCCATTTGGCTCCGATCGCCTTGCTCGGGGCAGGTTATCGACTAGGCCGTCGGTCGCGGCGAACGGCGCTCCGCTGAGACGGAGAGAGAGGCATTCCCTCAGCAGGGATCCAAAGGAGGCGGTGGAGGTAAAGGCGCGGGCGGCGCGCGCCATGCGCGGCCGCCCGCAGCGGGAGTGAGCGATCAGGGAAGGCATCGGCCGGACGGTTCCGGTTCCGGAGCGATGCCTTCCACACTTTGCCATCCCGCAGGCCGCGCGCTGGATGCGGTTGACGCCTTCGAACAGCGGCGGCTGACGAGAGAGTGTCCCCGATAACCCTCCCGTTATGGTTTGTCGCCGTGGTAAGCAACATCCACGGCGGGAGCGTTGGTGCCCCAGAGGACGGAGTCACCCCACAGTACCGAGTCGCCCCAGAGGACGGAGTCGCCCCAGAGGACGCTTTCGGAGTTAGTGGTGCTGTCGCCCCAGAGGACGCTTTCGTTGTTCAGTGAGTTGGTGCCCCAGAGGACCGATTCGCCAGTGGTGCTGGTGCCCCAGAGGACGGAGTCGCCCCAGAGTACGCTTTCATTCTGTGCGGCGCTGGTGCCCCAGAGGACGGAATCGCCCCAGAGGACGCTATCGCCCCACAACACGCTTCCACCCCAGATCACGGGCTTTCCGTTGGCGGGAGTGCCGATGACCATGACGACATTGCCATTGCTATCGACCTGGGCAAAAGGAGACATGGCGCTGGTGCCCGCGGGCGGTGGCATGGAGTCAGAGGCTAAGGCGGCCTTTACATCCAGGTAACCTGCGCCGACAGTGAAGATATCAGCCTGCTCCTGGAAGGTTTGGCCGGTGGTGGGATCGGTGACGATGGAGCTCCGGACGAGGTGTTTGTCCGCGGTGGCCATGAGCAGGGCTTTGACCTGATCAGGGGTCAGAGCGGGGTTCTGCTGAAGCATCAGAGCCACAGCGCCGCTGACCATGGGAGCGGCCATACTGGTTCCGCTGAGGATGAAGTACTGGTTGGAGTTCCCCGAGCCCACTCCAGCCGGTCCAGCGGGTCCGGCGGGTCCGGCGGGTCCGAGGGGTGCGGCGGATTGGACTTGGTAGATGGCAAGCGGAACCTGGTTCCCAGGGTACTCGTGATTCAGAGTCTCCGAAGGCGTATAGAGAGATACGATCATGTTGCCGGGGGCGACGATGTCGGGCTTGACCACATGGTCCCACAACGTCGGCCCCTTAGAGCTATAGCTGGCGGGGATGTCGTCGGAGGGATCGGGCGTGCCCATGGTGTTCATGGCGCCCACGGTGATCACGTAGGGATCGTTGGCCGGCGCGGTGATGGTACCGTAGCCGTTGGTGCCGGCGGCGTTGTTGCGGCCCTCGTTGCCGGCCGAAACCACGACCACGATACCGGCATTCCAAGCCTGTTCCACGGCCTGGCAAAGCGGATCCTGGGTGTAGGTTTCAAAGACGCCGGCGCCTACCGAGAGGTTGATGACACGGATGTTATAAGTGTCCTTCAATTCGATGGCGCGTTCGATCGCGGCAATCACTTGATCCTCGGAGCCGTTGCCGTTGGCGTCGAGAACGCGAAGGTTGACGATGTTTGCGCCCGGGGCAATGCCGCTGAAGGTATAAGAGAAGCCCGGACCCCTGGAGCCGGTGCCGCTACCAGCGATGATGCCGGCGACATGCGTGCCATGGCCGAACAGGTCAGTGGCGGTGGTGTCATTGTCACTGGCAAAGTTCTGGCTGTAGACGACATGGTCGGAGCTGAGGTCCTGGACATTGGCGACGCCGCTATCGATGATGGCCACGCCGATGCCGGAGCCGTCAATGCCCTGATTCCATGCCGCGGAAGCGTTGATGGTATCGGTGTGATAGTCGAGCCGGGCCGGCGTGCCGCCGCTGGTATTGCCGAGATTGTGCACCGGGAGGTCTGGCGCGATGTAGGCGACTGAGGGATCGGAGGCCAGACTCTCAAGCTGCGAGACAGGCATGCTGTAGACTCCACTGCGAATCAAATGGAGCACGCCTCTGCGTCTGTTGCCCCTGAATACGCCGCTCCGCTGGCCGCCTCTGTTGAAGACCTTCTGATCCATGCCGGTAGTGACGGATTGGTTGAACCTCACGATCACGTTGATCCGGCCGGAGGTTTTCCCCCACAACTTGCGCGAGATTTTGTGCGAGTGCGGACTGGCGAAGGCCAGACTCGCGAACGCGATCAATGCACACATGACGAGGAAGTTTCTGCCCCACATGGCGCTTCGTTTCTGTTTGTCTTTCATCCCTGTTTCTCCTTCCGTTTCACCCGTGGTTCAAGATCGAGGGTTGCGATACGAATCAGGAGAGCCAGCCGAGCGACTGCGAGAATCTGGTCTGTCCTGTGCTGGAGTCCATGCGGGCACCCAGTTTGTGGTCCAAGAGCATCCCGCCGCCAATCGACTGCGGCGGAGCTTGCGGTGGATGCGTACGAGGGGCTTTGCTGAGAGCCTTCTCATGCACGAGGGGGTTATCGGCGGGCGGCTCAAGATTCCTTAGAAATGGCTGGAGTCCAAGGTAATTGAACAAAGGTGGTAGGAAGGGAGAGAGTTTGTGGATGAGCGATGTGGAGAGCGGCGAAGGTGGAGTTGGTTTGCAGGCGGCCGGAATCAGCATGGAGATGCTTGCGAGAAGATTCGTGGATCCAGTAGATTACAGCGAGATTTGCCGGCTGGAAGGGCTGAGAGCCTGGTGGTGGCAGGGTGGGATGGCGCGAATTTTGCGCTTCCTGGAAGCGAATGCGAAGGCGAGTTCTGGTGTGCGAGTTGAAGACGGAATTGCCTCGCAGGGGGGATGCGTGCTCCACGGAAGTTGTAGCGAGCGGAGCGGGCTTTCAAACAACCTTTCGGCGCTGAGCGTGAGCGATGGAAGGCGCGCGGATGGTAGGAAGAATTGTTGAGAGGGGGCCGGAGCAGCGCTGCGACGCGGCGTGGAGATGGCCGGGTGATGGTGTATGGAGAGAAGCGCGGGACGATGGAGACACGGCGCAGTACGGCTGGAGACCGGCGCATGGCGGTTCCGGGTGTGGGCGCCGCGGGCGGAGCGAGTTGAACTGCGGCTGTTCGAACCCACGGACCCGACAGCTGGCCGGTGGAGGCCCTGGTTAGCGGACGGCGGAGGGCGGCTGGAGAAACTGGAAGCGCAGGACGGCGGGTACTACGAGGGGATTGTAGAAGACGCGAGTGCCGGCGTGCGGTATTTCTGGCAGGTGGATGGACAGGATCTGCCCGACCCGGCCTCGCGATTCCAGCCGGAGGGAGTACACGGGCCATCGGAGACTGTTGATCCTGAGTTCGATTGGGAGGATGCGGATTGGGAGGGGCTGGCTCTGGAGCGGTTCGTGCTGTACGAGGTGCATGTGGGGACGTTCACGCATGAGGGGAATTTTGAGGCCATCATTCCGCAGCTGGACTATCTGAGAGATTTGGGAGTGACGGCCATCGAGCTGATGCCGGTGGCGCAGTTCCCCGGCGCGAGGAACTGGGGGTATGACGGGGTTCAGCCCTTCGCGGCGCAGAACACCTACGGCGGGGTGGTGGGACTGAAGCGGCTGGTGAATGCCTGCCACCAGCGCGGGCTGGCCGTGGTGCTGGACGTGGTGTACAACCACCTGGGGGCGGAAGGAAATTATCTGGAGCGTTTTGGGCCGTACTTCACGGAGAAGTACAAGACGCCGTGGGGGGCGGCGGTGAACTTTGACGGGCCCCAGAGCGACGAAGTGCGGCGGTTCTTTGTGGAGAGCGCGCTTCACTGGGTCGCGGAGTGTCATGTGGACACGTTGCGGGTGGATGCGGTGCACGCGATTCACGACGAGTCGGCTTCTCCGTTTCTGGCGGAGCTGGGCGAGGCGGTGCACCTGGAGGGCGCTCGGCTGAAGCGGCGCGTGCAGGTGATCGCGGAGAGCGACCTGAACGACACGCGCATGGTGCGCGCACCGGAGGCGGGCGGCATGGGGATGGACGGGCAGTGGAGCGACGACTTTCATCACGCGCTGCACGCGCTCGTGACCGGTGAGCGGAGGGGATATTACGGGGATTTCGGACACGTGGAAGACCTGGTCAAGGCGTACCGGGAGGGCTTTGTCTACTCGGGCCAGTACTCGGCGTACCGGCGGAGGCGACACGGCAATTCGTCGAAGGAGATTGCGGCGCGGCAGTTTGTGGTGTTTGCGCAGAATCACGATCAGGTTGGGAACCGGATGCAGGGCGAGCGTCTGAGCGCTCTGGCGAGCTACGAGCAGCTCAAGCTGGCGGCCGGGGCGGTGTTGCTGTCGCCGTTTGTTCCGCTGCTTTTCATGGGCGAAGAGTACGGCGAGAGGGCGCCGTTTCTCTATTTTGTGAGCCACGGCGATGCGGGGTTCATCGAAGCGGTGCGAGCGGGACGGCGCAAGGGATTCGCGGCGTTCGGTTGGCGCGGAGCCCCGGCGGATCCGCAGGACGAGGCGACCTTTGTGCGCTCGAAGCTGGACCATCGGCTGAAACAGGAAGCGGGGAATCAGAGATTGCTGGACTTCTATCGCGCGCTGATGAGATTGCGGAGGGAGGTCGCAGCGCTGGCTTGTCTCAGCAAGGAGCAGATGGAGGTGGAAATGTTCGCTGCAGAGCGTGTGGTGATTTTGCGGCGGTGGGCTAACCACCCCATTGACGAAGAAGAGGCGATGCCACGCCAAGCAGCAAAGACCGCCTCATGGGGACCGCGGCCGATGGGGACTCCGGCCAGCAGCGAGGAGGCGATGGTGCTGCTCTGCTTTGCAGGCTGCGCGGTGACGGTGCAGCCGCGCACGGCGGAGGGAAGCTGGCGCAAGCTGGTGGATTCGAGCGACACGGAATGGATGGGACCGGGCGGCGGGCCGGGAGATTGGACGGCGGGCGGAGGAGGACTTCAACTGAATCCAAGTTCGGTGGTTGTTTACAGGAGAGTTGCAGAGGAGTAGATCTCCTTAGGTCCGGCGACTCTCCGCCGCGACGGGCCCTGCCGACCTGCGGTCAGGGCGAGAGCAGAATCCAGGGCGCGAGCTTGAGTGAGTGGACGCTAGAAATGGCGGATGGATTCGCTGGGGGGCGAGGTGGGCCGGTCGGAGGTTTCGCTGGAGTATCGCTCGACGCGGTTCTCGAGGGAACGGCTGACGAGGTCGCGGGAGCCGAGCCCGACGGCAAGAGCGAGGGTGAGGACAATGCCGCCGAAGAGAATGCCGAAGGCGATGTCCACGATGGGACCGCCGATTTCGAGATGGGCGAGGGCCATGGCGGCGGTGACGACGAGAACGAGCCACTTGACCCCGAGAGAGAGGAAGCGGGCGTATTGGAGCTGCATGTTGACGGCGCCGATGAGGACCGAGCGGGCCAGGAAGCGGGCGACGATGGCGCCGGCGAGGAGGATAAAGGTGGCACCGACCATGCGGTAGAAGTAGGGAAGCAGGGGCGCGGGCAAGACGCCAGCGGCGGCGTACGAGGTGTCGAAGGCGGAGACGCCGATCATGAGGCCTATGAGCACGCATCCCCAGAAGCAGATGCGGCCAGCGAGGGCCGTGGGTGTGTTCATCGGCGTCCAATTGGCGCTGCCGCGATAACGGGCGACACGATCATCGAATTTGGCGAGTGCGAGCACGTGGCGCAGCAGCCAGGAGAGAACGACGCCGATCAGAGCGAATATGCCGACAGCGATGAAGAAAGCCAGAATGCCGGGCAGGACGGCGATGAGCAACGAGAGGACGCGATCGAGAGACTGATGGAGCGCATCGGACATGTGACGCCAGAGGGTGACGTTGCCGACGGAATGGGAGTCGGCGTCCGGCTGGGGTGTTGTCTGAAGGATGGCGGCAAGGATCGTTAGCATGGGACTTTCTCCTTGATGCGACGGTGGCACTCGATTGCGGATGGGCTGCGGTGGGCAGGGAAGCCGGGTGCGGCGCCGTTCGGTTCCAAAGCCCTCCGGCCGCGGATGATGGTGAATTGCCGGGAGAGCGGCTGCGAGTTGGTGTGGGGGCTCATGGATTAAACCGGTCGGGCCATCGCCAGCGCGAGACGAGGTAAGGTTTCTCGATCTCAAAGGCGGCGGCAACGGACTCGATGTGGTGTTCGGGGTTGGCGCCGGAGGTCGTAACGTTGATATGGCTGGCGACCCAGGCAAGATAGAGGGGAATCAGGGCGCCGAAGAGGTGGCCGCGATGAATGGTGCGCTGGCGGTAGGCGAGGAGGAAGTCGTAGACGATCCTTGCCCAAAGCGTTTCGGGCATACGAAACGCGGCACCTTCGGTAAGGGAGAGGCGCTTGAGGCCGAGCAGGGAATTTGGGGGCAGGACGAGCGACCAGATTTCCTGGAGGTTGGTGTAGGCGAGGCGAAAGGCTTGGATTAGGGAAGCGGGGCCAGAGGCTGGGGCAGGCGCGGGGATTTGGCTGATATGGGGGTGATTGCCCGGCGGGGGCAACTGGCGTGGACGCTGCCAAAAGGCGGCCTTGGCCTCGACATCGGAGAAGAGAGAACCGACAACCAGGGGAAGGACGGCATTGAGGTCTGGCTCGGAGGGCTGGGGCAGGACGCGGGCACCGGCGCCGAACTCGTTGATGACGAATCCTGCGGTGGCGGCCTCGTTGACCGGCCAAAGAGGCAGGGTGGGTTGGTTGAGGGCGATGAGGTGCTGCGCGGCAGTGGAGAGGCGCTCCGCCATGCGCAGCGATAGGCCCAGATCGATGGCCATGGGAAAGCGGGCGGGCGAGGCGAAGAGGGCGCGGCTGAGGGGGTACAGAATGGCGGAGTTGACCAGACTGGCGTGAGGAGGCAGGTCGTAGCAGGGCAGGGCGAGATCGGTAGCGGTGCCGGAGACAGCGTCAGCCAGGGCACGCAAGCCATGCAGGGCGAGCGAACCGCATTCGGGACCGAGCATGAGGATGGCGTGAGCATTGTGCTCTTGTGCAAGCTGGAAGGCGTTTACGTAGTCGGCGGCGGTGGATATCCAGGAGGACCTGGTAGCGGGCGCGGCGACCATGCGGAGATCAGAGAGGGAGTCTCGCGCGGAATCATCGGCGGTGGCGATGAGCAGGCTTTGGGGATCGATGCAGGCGGCCAGATGGGCGAGGACAGCGTTGAGCTGCTCCAGGCGCAGAGGGGCAAGGAGCACAAGCACCGGAGCGGTGGAGGGGTGGGAGGCGGTTTCGGCACCGGGTAGCGGGTTTGCTGTGGCCATGGTCGCGATCTCGCAGGCGTGAGCCTGTTACAGAGTCAGGATACCGGCCAGGGGGATGCGCACCCAGGCCGGGCGGTTGTTTAACTCGTAGAGTAGTTCGTAAAGCGCCTTATCGAGCAAATAGGCGTTGAGCAAGGACTGAGCCTGCGGGGGCGAAGGCAGAAGAGCGGGGTGAACGGCGATGGTTTCGCGGTAGGCGCGGAGAAACGAGGCGGAGGCGGCGTTCTGCCAACAGAGCACCCAGTCGGCGAGGTTGCCAGAGTGGGGCGCGGACTCGGGATGGGCGGCGATGAATTGGCCCAGGGCAGAATGAGCCGCGTAGGAGAAGGACCGCATCATTCCGGCTACGTCCTTGAGGGGTGACTGCTTCTGGCGGCGTTCTGCGAGAGGACGGGCGGGTTCGCCCTCGAAGTCGAGGAGGACGAAGTCTCCGGGCGGCTCTATGGCGCCTTCGGGCAGGTGATGGCCGGACGGCGGGCCTGCGGTGCGAAGGGTTTGGCCGAGGTGGAAATCGCCGTGGATGCGGATGCGCAGTCCAGCCGGCGGCAAGGCGGCGACGGCGCGGGCGTAGGCGAGGAGATTGCGGCGCCGCGAGAGGAGCAGGCCGGCGGTGCTGGCGGTTTCGTCATCGAGGGTGGGGAACTTGAGCTTCAGGGTTTCGAGAGCAGAGACGATCTGGGCTTCAATGCGAGCGGCGTCGAGGGCCAGGTCTTCAGCGGTGAAAGGCTCGGGCGAAAAGGCAGCATCCTCAGCCGGTGTGGCGAGAGCCAGATGCATTTGAGCGGTACGGCGGCCGAGCAGAGCGGCGGCGTGAAGGGATGCAGCGGGCAAGCCAGTGGGCTCGGGCGCGGCGAGGGTGGAATCGAGGAAGCCAGGGGCGGGAGATTCGGGCAGGGCAGGGAACTCGGCGACAGACGGGAAGAGCTCCGCAAGACAGTCGAGGAACCACTGCCAGCCGTCACCCTGGTTGGCAACCAGGCCCTGGAGCATGGCCAGGGTTGTCTTTGCCCGGCCGGGGCGAACGATGGTGATTTCGCCGAGGAAGGGCGGAATGTGGGGGAAATGGGCGACTTCAGTGAGGAAGCGGCCCATTTCGACGTCGGGGTTCTCGCCCGGCTGGAGACGCCGGAAAAGCTTAAGGACCAGTTGATCCCCATAGAGGATGGAGGTGTTGGACTGCTCGGCGGAGCCGACACGAGAGAGCAAAGGATGGGCGACGAGCCCGGCAGAGGACGCACCGGAGGCCCGAGCCTCGATAGAGCTATATGGAGGAAACGCCTCGCCGGCGGAGGGAGATTCGCGGGGCTGCATGTGATGCCGAGTGGCCGCGTCCGGCAGCCCTGCGGCAGGTTCACCTCGATCGGTGTCAGCGGCTAGTGCGGCCTGCGATCCGGCGGCTGCGGCGGCGTCCGCATGCGGGTTTAGGAGAGTGAGCGTTCTATTCGCGGCAATCAGGTGCAGCGGCGCCTGGCGGAACTCTTCGCAGACGGTGGCGTCGTGCAAGACCGCTGGGCCCATGGGAAAAGCGAGCGTGGCGAGGACACTGTGCGGAAAACTCGAGTGGATCTCGTCGGCATCAGCGCCGGCGCTGATGGCCAGCGGGAGCTGATAGAGGTCGGATGGGCCATCGGCATAGGAGACTTCGACGAAGAACAGGGCGGGTGGAAACGCAGCAGCCGTGGATGGATCAGGTGCGGTTAGAACTGTGGTGTCGGCGGGCGGAAGCTCAACCCACTCGAGCACACGGACGGAATGAATGGTGCGGGCTTTGGCTCCGAACCAACGCTGGTGGGGCAGCCAGGCGGGCAGCGCGGATTCAATGTTGTGCAGGCAGTGCGCGGCCAAGAGCCCCGGCCAACCCTTGCTGAGGACCTCTGCCGGAATGGCCACTTCTTCGGCGAGCTGTTCGACCAGGGGCTCCGGCTGCAAATTGAGTTCAGCGAGCGGTTCGGCCCTGGGACCGGCCGGTTGCAGCTCAAGCCAGAGAAACGAGTAGGGAGCAAGGCTGAGCGAGTAGTGTGCTTCGGTGATGACGGGGAACGAGACGTAGCCGAGCATCTCAACGGGCGACATGCCGGCATAAGCGGCGAGATCGAGCGAGACGGGCTGGGCGAAGCGGCTGAGGTTGGCCACACAGAGGACGGTCTCGTGCGTGCCGTCGCCGCGGTCGAGGTCGCGAAGATAGGCGAGGACCTTGCGGTTGGCGGCGTTCAAAAACGTGAGCGAACCACGGCCGAAGACCTGGAACAGCTTGCGCAGGGCGATCATGTTGCGGGTCCAGTGGAGGAGACTGGAGGGATCGCTTTGCTGCGCCTCGACATTCACGACCTGGTAGCCGTAGATGGGGTCCATGATGACAGGGAAGTAGAGGCGGGCGGGATCGCAACGCGAGAAGCCGGCGTTGCGGTCCGAGGTCCATTGCATGGGGGTGCGGACGCC
>JAJZNH010000665.1 GCA_021811745.1 Acidobacteriota bacterium | reverse complement strand
AGGGGTTTTTTTCCGGGCGGCGTCTGGCGAATTGCGACGCGGAAGCCTGGAGAGGGATCGGGAAGCGGGCGGCGAGGGGGACCGGCCGGTTAGGAAAAACCAAGAAGTGCGGTATCCACCTTCCGGGCCACGCAAGTGAACCGGCAGTTAAGCCGCTCGTAACGGGATTTTGCGATTGAGCTTGTGGGAGGGAGTGTATGGCCATCGAATCTGCAGTCGTGTTTCGTAGGGTTGCACGGATCGCGTGCCTGGTACTACTTGCCGGCCTGTTGCCGGGTGTTGCCGCCAAGGCGCAGTTGCCGATTCAGGCCCCGGCCCAGGTTTCGGTGGGCTCGGTCGTTCCCTTCAATCATGGCAGTACCGGCCAATGGATCCAGATCTATTCGATGAAGATCGACCCATTGCATGGGAATGTGGTGTTTCTGGATTCTGCCGGAAGCGCGATCTACGACATGGCGCCCGGCGCCTCTACCCCCACGATGATCGTCGGGCCCGAGCCGTCCAAGACCTCCGCCTCCGATTGCTCGCTTCTGGAGTACAAGGGTTCCTACTGGAACGCCGCTATCGCCTTCGACAAGTGGGACAACATGTACGTTACGGACCGTTATGGGTCTTCTGTCCAATTCTGCCGGGTTCCCTACGATAACAACGCGGGAACGTGGACGTTCACCAAAGCGGACATTTGGAAGGGCCCCACCTTCACCAACAGCAGCGGCCAGACCGTAGCCATTCCCCCCCAGGACCTTCAGGTGGGCGACGACGGTGTCACTTTCTACGTCAGCACCTCCAGCACCAGTTCGATCTATAAGTACACGGTGGATCAGCAGGGCAATGTGAGCAATGTTACGGCCTTGGCTACGGGCATGGAGACCATGATCTCGCAGCTCGCGGTGGACCACGCCGGCAACGTCTATTTCGTCGAGAACCAGGGTTCGTATCCCAACAACGTGCACGGCATCCGTGAAATTGCCGCGGGTTCTCCCACCGTTGTCGGCAAGGGCGACGGGTCGGCCGAATCGGCTTTGCCGCGTATCGACCAGGGCAACTGGAACGGCATTACCGGCATGTACATCGATCCGCAAGGGAACCTGTATTTTGGGAGCGCCAACAATTCCCAGTACGGAGGACTTGCGGATGGCGTTTTCATGATTCCCAACGAGGGCACGCCTTCCAGTCCGAACTTTGTCTGGAACGATACGGTGATGGTATCGCCGGTCGACGGCGGATACCCGCCGCTGGTCGATCCAAGAGGCTTCCTGTGGATCGCGACGACCTACAACAACAACTGGGCGCCTCCCGGTGTGAACGGCCCAACCTGCGATTCCACGAGTCAGCAAACCCAGACCGCTACCTGTTTGACATCCTCGATTGTGATGTGGAAGCCCGGCGCTCTCAATCTGGGTGCTTCCACAGTGGGCGGCGCAAGTTCCGTGCCTGTCACAGGCTATTCGGTCAATGCGACGGGAGCCACGGTGACGCTGACGGCGGACAACTCCTTTACGGAAGACGAGGTAGTCACCATCTCGGCAAAATCGGGAGACCCTCTTTTTCCGCTGAACGGGATGAGTTTCTACGTTTCGGCAACGGGCTTGAGCAGTACAGCCTTCCAGATCTCCACCAACCTTCTGACAGCCGGGGCGAGCGGCTCGACATCGGCTAAGGTCTCGATCAACCAGACGCAAGCGATTTACTACATGTTTAACAAGCCGACTACACCGGCCAAATTTGCGCTGGCACAACCGAGCAATACGAACTTCCAGCCTGTCGCCAATAACCCAATGCTGACAAGTCCACCGCCGACCAATCCGGAGCCGGTGCAACCGTGCGCGGGCGGGACCTCGTATCCGGCCTTCAGTTCCCAAATGACGACATCCAGTGCCTATAACTGGTGCCCGTATTACGTGCAGTTGAACACCGCGGCAGCGGGTTCGGTGGAAGGCGCGGTGCAGACGCTCGACTCCAGCAACAACGTTATCTCCGGGGGGAACGCTTACCTGACCGGTACTGGACAAGGCGCCGCAATCTCCATGGTTTCTTCGGCAACGATTCAGTCGATTGCTTCCGGGCTGAACGATCCCAGGCAGGTGGCGGCCGATTTTTGGGGCAACACGTATGTTGCCGATCCTGCTTTGAAAGCGATCGAGAAATATCCCGCCGGCACCACCAGCCCAACCGCGGGCAAGGTTCTGGGCAGCGGGTTGTCAGGTCCCACCGGTGTCGCAGTGGATGGTGTGGGCAACCTCTTTATCGGGGACTCCGGCAGCATCTACGAGATTCCGTACCTAAACGGAGCATTGGCCACATCGCAGCAAACGCGGATTGCCTCCGGTTTTGGCACTGGCAATCTGAGTCTTGCCGTTGACGGGCAAGGGGACGTCTTTGTGGCCGACGAGACCAAGAAACAGGTGGTCGAGATACCCAATCCTCAGACTGCGCTGATGATGGCAAGCTATCCGCAGATCACTCTGGGATCCGGCTTCACCGATCCGACGGCAATTGCCGCGGACAGCTCGGGGAACGTATGGGTGGCCGATGCAGGCAACCTGGATGAGATTTCTATGCCTTGGGGCGGCATGAGTAAGGCAGCGAGCAACCTCCAGACCCCGGTGACGGGTTTGGCTGTGGATCCGTCCGGTTCTGTCTTTGTGGCCGAAGCCAGCGGACTGGTGTGGATTCCCTATAGCACCACCACGGGAGCGCTGAATCCGAACAACGCGGTTCTGATTACAGGCGGCCTGGGCAGCAGCCCTCAAACACCGTTCGGAGTGGCGCTCGACGGAACCCAGAATGTTTATTCGACGTACGGCTCCGGGACAACCGCAGGGTTGGCGCAGCTCGGCATTGGCGGCACATACAACTTCAACAACTACGGAGAGGTCAATCCGAATGTACCCTTCGAGGTCGATGCCCAGGTGCTTAACGTGGGCAACATGCCGTTAATGGTTTCGGATGACCCGACGGTCGATCTTGTCTCCGGCGCCAACTCCGGCGACTACACCGTAGCAGCGGCGACGTTAAACGCTCCGGCCTGCAGTTCCAGCACGTCCACTCCGCCGGGCGGGTCCTGCTATCTGGGCATGATCCTGCAAGCTCCGGCGGCTGACGTCGGTTTCACGAGCGCGTCGATCGCGGTCATGAGCAATGCCGCAAACGCATCCTCCGGCGTGAACATTGCAGTATCGGGCACCGTAGTTCAGGATCTACGGCCGGCGACGTCAGCCGTCATCACGGTTACACCCACTACCGGTACAGGGTGCTCAGGCTCGACCTATCCAGGGTGCAACACAATTCAGGTGCAAGTGACTGCGGACCCGACCTACGGCACGCCGCAGGGATCGGTGACGCTTGCTGTGGGCAGCGCCAATGGCAATTTGCCCAGGCAGACCCAGACCCTGGATGCCAGCGGATCCGCCACCTTTACCTACAGCGGGCTTCTGGGAGGAACCTACAATGTGACCGCGAACTACGCCGGCTACGGTACGGCTGGCGCTACCCAGAATTCATGTGCGACCTCGCCCTGCTTTGCCGGCGCTGCCGGGAAGGGTACCTTCACCATCGTCCAGGCAATTCCCGTCATGACGCTTGGCGTGCCGGTGACCAACAATAAGTGCCTGAATACCACAACGTATCTGGATGGCACGCCCTCGACGACAACCCAGAACGGAACGACGGTCAACGCCTGCGCGCTCAATTCAAGCTACGTGACCTTGTGGGCGGGAAATACCTATGTGGGCTGGACGAATCCGGCTTTTGTCTCGGCGATTGTGACTTCGCCGGTGGGATCGCCCACAGGAACCATCACCTTCATGCAGAACGGAAAACCTGTTGACACAACCCAGGGCATCAATGGAGCCATTGCGCTGAACGGCAATGGCGTGTCCTCCTTCACGCTGCAGAATATTGGTACGGGCTCCTACAATCTGACGGCAGTGTACAGCGGCGACGTGAATTATGCGCCACAGAGCATCCCGTTGACTCCTTTCCAGGTGATTAGTCCCAGCATTCAGGTTACCGCGCCTTCCGGGACCGTCAGCATCACGCCTGGGACACCCGTTCAGGTAACTCTGACGCTCATGCCGCTGGTTGGGTTCAGTAGCAACCACGTCAGTCTGGAATGCAATACCTCCGATGCGCCCATCAAGCTGGCGCCGACCACCCCCCCATCGACATTACCCCAGTACTCCGAGTGCACGTTCAACTACGCCGATCCGAGCACGGGCACCGTGGCTGTGGGCGGGGCGACACCCACCACGATTGTCATGTCCATCAGTACGAATGTTGCTGTGAACGGTGGCGCCTCGGCTTCTG
The DNA here is from genome assembly GCA_021811745.1 of Acidobacteriota bacterium. The sequence continues at coordinate 10,196 of JAJZNH010000665.1, read as the reverse complement.
TCGCCCAACAGTCGCCTTGGGAACTGGCCGGGTTGTTCGGATTAGGTTTGGTGGGTCTGATCGCAGGACGGAGGAGGTTCTATCGCTCCATGGCCCTGATCTGCATCGCGATCATGCTGTCCGGTCTCTTCATGGGCATTACCGCTTGCACGAACGCCGGATATTCGACGCCGCCACCTGCGCCCAAAGTGACGACGCCACAGGGAACTTACAACGTGCAAGTCATCACCTACGATCCGCAGGCCCTGACGCAGACCTCGCTGACCTCACCCATGTTCACATTGCCGGTTTCCATCCAGTAGCGGTGCTCCAGAGCACGTGGAGCAAAACAGTGCTTTCCGGGAATTGGAGGCAGTTCCCGGAAAGCTAAGAAAGCGAGAGCCTCGAACCGCGAGCGCGGTAAAGACCTCGCGGCAGTTGGTTAAGAACTTTTCGGGAGGAATGGTATGGTCACCACGTCGTTCACCGCATTGCGCCGGCCCGCTGGCGTTGCTCTTATGCTGATGCTGTTTGCCCTTTGGCTCTCCGGACAGGCGATGGGTCAGGGTACGCCGCTGGTGACCGCGACCTCCGCCGTTGGTCTGTCGCATCCCACCGGCTGGGGGACCATCCAGCAGACGGCACTGGACGCGAACGGTGACTGGCTGGTAGTGGATTACGTCCACGGCGCGTTGTACGAGTTCCCTGCCAACGGAGGGCCAGCCATTACACTCGCTTCCGCGACTCCCAGCGCGAGCCTGGGGGGTGGCTATCAGAACCCGGGCATTGCCATCGATCCCGGCAACAATCTCTACCTTGAGGCCAACTGGAACAACTGCATGGTGATGTTTCCGTGGGACGCTACCAAAGGCGTCTGGACCGGCCTCAACGATGGAGGCGCGAACGACCTGTCGCCCAGCAATCCCACGACCACCATCTGCACCAACTCTGGAAAGGGTAACGAGCCTGAGGCCTGGGCGCAGTACAGTGTCCCCGATCTGACGGGAAGCGGACTTCCGGGATGGTTTCAGCCTTGGGGCATCGCCATCGGCAACCATGACAATTTAGTTGTCGGTACCCAGGGGGGCGCCGACGGCACGGCCCTTCACAGCCTCTTGGTGAACAGCCCGTGGTCCAATCCGACGCCCAAGGGCTGGGACTGGGTCCCGATCACCGGTTTGTCGGCCCGGCCGATTTCGGTGGCCCAGGATCCCCAGGGCAACATTTACTTTGTGGAAGATTACGGATCCAGCACGGCCCTACCGGGCGTGTACGAAATTCCCGCGACGACCACCACCGGACAATATACGAGCGACTGCCCTGTACCCTCGAAGGCGCCGTACACGGGCTCCAAATGTCTTACCCGGGTTGATCCCAACCTGCCCGCCGTGACCGGCGTGATGACCGACTCTTTCGGCAACCTGTACATCAGCGACAAGCAGGTGGGCGTGGTTATGGTTCCCAACCCTTCGGGAACGCCCCAGACCTCATCGTTCGTGATGCTCACCTCGGTGCCAGCCAACGGCCAGGTGGCCATCGACTGGGCACGCAATGTGATGTATGTTCCCACCACGCAGAAACAGATCAACGGTCAGGCGGATGTTGCCAAAGTCGGCTTTGGCTATGCGGAACTCGGTCAATCTGCCATTGGGACGCTCACCCCTGTCGGCGCTAACGTCGTCTTCAACTTTAATGGGAGTGTCACGCCCAAACGCGCCGTCATCCTGCAGGAAGGCGCCAACAGCTCGGACTTCGCGATTTCGGGCGGAACTTGCGCAATGGGGACCGCCTATAGCGCCGGGAATACCTGCCTCGAGACAGTCGAGATGAATCCGCACTCTGTAGGCAGCGTCTCCGCCACTTTGTTACTGCAGCAAACCCAGGCGGTGTCAAGCGGGCAGACCGGCGCCAGCGCCAATGTGACGGCATGGTCGGTCTCGAAGGGCGTTCTCACGCTTACGGCGAACAACAGCTTTGTTGCCGGGCAACCGGTTACCTTCAGCGGGGCCTCGGACAAAAGCAATCTGGCGCCCCTGAACGGCCAGGAGCTCACCGTTCTGCCAACAGGCTTGAGTTCGTCAAGCTTCCAGGTCTCGTTCTCGGGCGTGCCGCCCTCAACATGTACCAGCAGTTGCCCGAGTTCCGGAACCGATACGATCGTCGTTACCGGTGAGCAGTATGTCACCGTGGCATCCATGCTGCTGCACGGAACGGGAGAAGGCGCCCTGGTGCAGACGACGCCTTCCCTCGAATCCAATGTTGGCGGGAACCTGATGCTGCCGAGCCAGGTCGCAGTGGATGCGCAAGGAAACGTCTACGTAGCCGATGCGGCTTTGAAGGAGGTGCTCGAGTATCCAGCGGGATCGGGTGGCTCCTCAACGCCGAACAGCATTGGATCGGGTCTGACTGCCCCGACCGGTGTCGCCGTGGATGGCGCCGGCGATGTATTCATCGCCGATAGCGCCAATGCCGCGGTCTACGAGATTCCGGCAATTGCGTCGCTGAGCGCTCCTGAAGGTCAGATGACTCTGGTCTCGGGCTCGATCTCAGGTAAGCCTCTGGGCGACAACCTGCGGCTCGCGGCAGACAGCCTGGGCGATTTGTACATTTGCGACCCGGCAAATGGTCGTGTCGTGCAAATCCGTAACTTCAATGCGACAGGTCCGATTGCTCAGTCTGAGACAATGCTGACAGCAGGTTTCACGGCCCCATCCGCGGTGGCCGTCGACTCGAATAACAACCTCTATGTCATCGATGGCGCGAAACTCTTTGAGATGGCAGGTGGTTTCGGCACGCCAGTGACTCTGTTGGACAACCTCTCCGGCGCTACCGACATCGCCGTTGATCCCTCTGGCGCAGTGTATGTGACTTCCGCCGGTGGCACCATGCGCATTCCGTACGTGGGCGGTGCGCTTGCCTCGGGCAGTGCCACATCTGTAGCAACCACCGTTACCAGTCCCACCGCGGTGACGCTCGATAAGTTCGGGAACGTGTATTTGACCGATGGCGCCGCAGAAAATGTGCATGTGGTGCAGGTGAACGGCACGTTGACGTTTGCGCCCTTCACATCTCCCAGCCAATCTGCCTCGCTGCCGATTGCCGTTACCAATATCGGGAATGCGCCGCTGTCTGTCACCGGGTTCACGGCCACCAATCCGACGATCGATACTGTTTCCGTCACCGATTGGACGACCACGGATATTAACTGCGTCGGTAGTCCGATTGCAGTGGGAGCCACCTGTCAGTTCGATGTCAATTTCAGTCCGGGCGCCGGGGAGCAAGGAACGCTTACCAGCCAGATCGGGCTCACCGACGACGACCAGAATCATCCATTCATCAACGCTACCGGGACGGCCGCATCGCTTGGGGGCACCACGACGACTCAGACCGTTGCACCTTCGTCCGAGGTGGTCAATACCAGCGTGACGGTAACAGTTACGCCGTCAAGTACGAGCGGAACGCCCCCGACTCCTACCGGAACCGTCTCGCTTACCTACCCCACGTGGATCGTAAAGTCAGTGAATGGCGTGCAGACGATCGTTCCTCAAGCCGACACGGTGACCGCCACCCTCGACGCAACAGGAAAAGCCACTTTCGCTCTGGCGCCGGTTTTGGCCGGGAGCGATAGCTTTGCCGCCGAATATATAGGCGACAGGGTCTACGGCCGATCGACGAACACAGCGGTCGCTAACGTGGCGAGGTCTGCGGTTACCGGGATTTCGATTCCCAACTTTCCTGATCCAACCGACGTCGACCTTCCGTTCGTGTTGGCGGGAACTGGCAACGGCACAACTCCGTACTCCGGCGTAACGCCCTTCCAATACAACTTCATCATGAACGTGAGCACTGCCGCCGGAGTTCCCACCGGAACCATCACGGTGATGGACAAAGTGACCTCGTGCCCGCCGGGAACCTCAATATCCGGAGTCGGTGCGGCGAACTGCAATCTGCCCGGGTATGCGACTGCGGGTGGATATTCAGGCGTGGCCTGCCCGAATTCCATCGGCGCCGGAGTCATACCCGTCACGAACGCCGGCACGCCCACGGGAGCCCAGGCCTCGTTCCCAACAAGCTGTTTGTGGTTTGTGCCGCAGGGCGTCACTTATTCGCCGGTGATGTATACCCACTACATTTATCCGGTGTTCAGCGGCGATGCGAACTTCCTGCCCCTTACCGGTTCCACACCGACGCTGCTCCAGTCGGTGCGCGGCCCCGTTGTGCAAATCACCCAGTCCGGCAATTCGGCATCGCAAACTGTTGCTCCGACGCTGACGGTGCAGAACGGCGCCACCGCTACCGTCAATTTGACTCTGTCTTCTATGCTGGGCTATGGGGCTGCCGCCTACAACGCTCAGTTGAACGCCACCAATTTCCCGCTTTCGCTGAGCTGCGACAATCTACCTCCGCATGCGCAGTGCGCGTTTACCTATCCTGTCCCGGACCCGAACTTTCCCAGTGCCGTGGATATTACCTGTCCTACCGACACCCAGAATAGCCTGACAAACCTTGCCAGCGGCTCTGAGCAATGCACGCCAGGCCAGGTGACCCTGACTCTCTACACCAATGTGTCGGCGGGCACGAGTATCGGCATGTTTGCGATTGGAACACCGGTCACGCTGGCGGCGATCTTTGGCTTCGGCATGATCGGTCTCTTCGTCCGGCGAAGGGCTTTTGAGAAAGGTCGGATGTTGCTGATGGCCCTCCTCATGATTGTCGGCGGTGCGCTGGCTGTGAGCATTACAGCGTGCAGTACGACAACCTTGAGCCCGCAGTCCTCGTTGAACACGCCTGCCGGATCCTATGCGATGACGGTCACGGCCAAATCGGTGGGTAGTTTTTGCTCTCCTTCGCCGGGCGGCGCGGGCGATAACTGTATTGTTCCAGGAAGCGGATCGTCCACGAATAACGGCATCCTGGTTTATGGCAGCGGAATCCAGGTGTCTTTGCCGTTCTACATCGACGTAACCGTGCATTAGAAATGGTATCCGCTCTGGCAACGACCACATCACGCCGCGTGAGCGGCGTGATGTGTGTTGGGGCGCCCAGCACGGGCTTACTCTCACGGGAGGGGCTCTCTTCACAAGCGGACCAACGCGCTGCCGTTTGCTCTCCGGGAAGAGAGACTGATATATTTCTGCCTCAGTTGGATCGAAAAATCCGCATCGCAATCGGTGCACCGCGCGAGTACGCACGGAGATTCTTTTTATCGCCTCTTCGGGAGTTTCGGCCGGGCAACAAACAAAATGTATTCTGGAGATAGAAGATTGAAGGCCGGCAACTCGATCCAGCGGAAGATCACACCGCTTCCGCATCGCAAGCCCACGATGAGCGACGTTGCCCGCCTGGCGGGCGTGGGCACCATGACCGTGTCCCGCGTGCTGAGCGGCACAACACGCGTTTCCGCGGTGACGGCGCAGCGTGTGCAAACGGCCATTGCGCAATTGAAGTACCGGCCCAACGAGCTGGCGCGCGCTTTTCGCGGTCATCGCAGCCATTCCATCGGCTTGATCATTCCTTATCTCTACGATCCGTTCTTTGCCAACTGCGCACATGCGGTGACTGCTGTTGCCAGGGAGCGCGGCTATTCGGTCATCCTCACCACCTCCGGTGAAGATCCCGAGACGGAGTACGCCGAGGCGGAGCAGATGCTATTGCGGCATGTCGACGGCCTGGCGGTGATTCCCGCGCATGCCCGGCAGTCGCGTTTGACCCGCGCGTTCCTCGGCAAAACGCCGATGGTTGCGTTTGACCGGCCGGCATCCGATCGCAGTGTGGACGTCGTCCTGGTGCAGAATGCGGCCGGCGCCCGCCGCATGATCGAGCATCTGCTGGAGCATGGGCACCGCCGCATCGCTTTCGTCGGTTTGCGCCGCAATCTTTTCACCATCAACGCACGCTTTCTGGGATATCGCCAGGCGATGCAGCAAGCAGGGCTCACGGAAGATGTTACCTTCGATTGCGATTCGGTGGAAAACGCACTGCGAATCCTCAAGGACAAACTCGCACAACGGGAACGCCCAACCGCGATGTTCACCTCCAACACCCTCGTCACCCGCTATATTCTGGGCGCCCTCACGCGGCTGAGAGTGAAAGTTCCGGGCGAGCTGGCGCTTGCCGCTTTCGACGATTTCGATCTGGCTGAGTTTACATCTTCGCCGCTCACCGTGGTACGCCAGCCGGCTCTGGAAATGGGAAGCGTCGCAACCAACCTGCTTCTGGACCGCATCTCCCGGGGCGAGGTTCCGGAGTCTGGAGCCAGGCTGGTGCTGCCGGTCGAGATCGTGCTTCGCCGTTCCTGCGGATGCAGGCATCGCACGCCGGTGGTTATGAAATAAGGTTGCGAAGCAAGAGCCAATGCAGGGTTGCTGCCGCGCTTTCCCACGCCTGCCCGCGAGGGATCGTTACCATTGGTATCCCTTCCAATCGATGGCAGCGCAGAACACGCAGGTTCTGCGCCTTGGCAGCGGCCTCGAACTTGGTGGTATGCAGGCCGGAAAGCCTGATCGTCAACTCAACCTTATGCAAAAATACTCCCGGCTCACTCGGCAAAGTCTGTGATACAACGGATTCCATTGCAGTATGATGGGAACGATCCCATGAAGGCTTTCGGGCTATGCAAAGCAGCCTAAAATCCGTGCTGGCTTTCGATGTCGGCGGCAGCCATGTGTCCGCGGCCCTGTGCCGGGCGGGCGATTATGCTCTGGGGCCGGTCTTCCGCGAGCCACACCCCGCCGCCCAGACCAGCGCCTCGTTTGTGGATCTTCTCGAACGCCTCGCGCGCCAGGTGGGCTACGCTCCCGACCGTGCCGCCGGCGCGATGCTTGCCGTGCCCGGTCCTTTCGATCTGGCGGCCGGCATCAGCCGCATGCAGCACAAGCTGCCGTATCTTTACGGAATCGATCTGCGCCGAGAACTTGCCGCCCGGCTCGGCTGCGAGCCGTGCCTGGTCCGTTTCCTGAACGATGCCGACGCATTCCTGCTGGGCGAAGTGGGTGCGGGCGCGGCGCGCGGAATTGCCCGCGCCGCGGGTCTTACGCTGGGTACCGGCATCGGCTCGGCCTTTGCGGTGCAGACGCGGCTCGTCCACGAAGGCCATGGAGTTCCCCGCGAGGGGGAGATCTGGAACCTGCCGTATGAAGGCGGTATCGTCGAGGACTATATCTCCACGCGCGCGATCGTTTCCAGTTACAAGCGCCGCATCGGCATGGAGCGGCAGGTTGTTGACATCGCCGCGGCCGCGCAAACCGATCCCGCGGCCCGGGCTGCATTCGAAGAAATGGGCCTGCATCTCGGAAAGGTGATCCGGGCGCTATTGAGTGAATTCCGGCCGGATGTGGTGGTGCTGGGTGGCGGCATTGCACGCTCGGCGGCGTTGTTTCTGCCCGCGGCGCAGAGGGAACTGCCCGGCTCCGCAATCCAGTTGCGGATTTCAGAACTGCAGGATCGCGCCGCCTTGGCCGGCTGCGGCGTGGCGTGGTTCCAGGGCGAAAACAAAGGGCCGCAGAGTACAGCATCGGCGGCCGGTCCCGCCGTCTGAATCGCGGTTGCGCAAAAAGCGTCATCAACCAATTTGAACTCGGGAGCCCAGCATGAAGATCGGGGTATCGAACCATTTGCAGCCGGAGTTTCGAGCGCTCCGGCTGTTCGTATTTGCCGTGTTTCTCGCCATGGTTCCGGCATCGCTGCATGCCAGAACGATCGTTTTCTGGCAGCCGGGATTTCCGACTGTCGGCAGCGAACCGCTGGCGCGCGCGACCCTTGCACGGGCGCTCGCTGGAATGGATGCGCAGTTTGCGGACCTCCAGGCGCTCAAGGATCCGGCCACGCTGGCAGGCGCCCAGCTTCTCGTTCTGCCCTACGGCTCAGCCTTTCCCGCGGACGCATGGAAAGAGATCGAGGCCTATTTGCACGGCGGCGGCAGCCTGCTCATCGCCGGCGGGCAGCCGTTTCGCGTCCCGGTCAGCGAACAGGCGAGTAAGTTCATCGCGTCGGCGCCCCAGGATACCTATGCACGGGCCGTAGATTTTCGTCACACCTACGAAGTTCCGGTCCCGGCCGGCGCGCGCTTTCAATGGAAGCCCGGGTACGACTTTCCCGCAACCGCAATCCATGCACGCAGGTTCTTTGCAGTCGAGGGACAGCTCGACGGACTGGGCTACATGGCCGATCGCGAGGGCCTGCTGGTCGCGGCTCCGGTGATTTATAGCGGTCGTCCGTGGGGACAGTCGGCGGGCAGCCGCATCGTCGCCCTCGATTTCGATCCCCAACCTGGCTACTGGCAGAGCGCGGACGGTCTTGCACTGCTGCGGCAGAGTGTCCTCTATGCGAGCCAGGGCGCAATCCAGTTCTCCGTGGAAACGCAGTTTGCCGTGGTTCGCCCCGGCGAAGCGCCGAATCTCGCCTTGCTTGTGCAAAGCCACCGGCTCAAAACCGCGGCCGGTTCTGAAGCCGCTGAGGTAAAGATCGAGTTGCGCGAGGGGACGAAGACGATTGACACCGCCGCGCTGCCTGTCGCCGATCTCGTCTATGCCAAGTTGGCGGTTCCGTTCAACCGGCCGCTCGCGCCCGGCTTTTACACGGTCTCCGCGCAGCTCAATGCCGGCGGCCGATTGCTGGAGTCCTATCAGAACGGTTTCTGGGTCGAAGATGCAAAGGCCGTTGCCGCCGGGCCCGCGCTGGGCGTGCATGGAGATTTCCTTACTCGCGGCGGCGCGCCGTACTTTCCCGTCGGCACCAACTACTTCACCACCGATGAAGGCGGCTGGGATTTTTCCAGTGCGCGGAATGCGCTCACATGGGAACGCGATTTCGCCGAGATGGAAAGCCACGGCGTGACGTTTGTCCGCACCGGCGTCTGGATGTCGAATGCGGGTTTTATTGAGCCTAATGGCGGCGTCAATCAACGTTTTCTGCGCAACCTGGAAGGATTTCTGTTGTGCGCGCAGCACCACCACATCGCAGTGAACTTCACGTTCTTTGCGTTTTCTCCGCACTCGGGGCCGGAAGCTCCAGCCCGCGCCGCAGATGCGCCGCCTGCCAAAACGGAAGCGCCCCCGCCGAATCCGTATCTCGATCCGCAAGCTGTCGCGGCCGAACAGGCCTACGTCCGCTCGGTCGTGGAGCCGTTCAAGAATGTGCCCTGGCTAAGCTGGGACCTGATCAACGAGCCCAGCTTCTCGAACCCCCATCACATCTTCCGCGGCAATTACCCGAACGGCGATCCGGCAGAAACGGCTGCATGGCACAAATGGCTTCGCCAGAAATACGACGGCAACCTGGCCGCGCTGGCGGAAGCGTGGCGGGTGCCTCCAAGCCAGCTCGGCAGCTTCGACGCCGTGCCCCTGCCCACTCCCGCCGACCTCATGGCAGCGCGGTACGGAAACCCCAATGAGGTGCGCGCGCTCGATTACAACCTGTTTGCGCAGGCGATGTTCGGCGGCTGGGTGCGCTCCATGGTGGCGCTGATTCGTGCCACCGGCAGCAGGCAATCGATCGACGTGGGCCAGGACGAGGGCGGCGTTACCGACCGCCTGCTCAATCAGTTCTACGCCGGCGACGGTGTTTCCTTCACCACTAACCACACCTACTGGCAGGACGATGCGCTGCTGTGGGATTCCGTGGCCGCCAAGCGGCCCGGCGTCCCCAACATCACGGGCGAGACCGGCTATCAGCCGGTGTGGGCGCCGGATGGCACATGGCGCTACGACGAATTCAGCGGACTGGGTCTGATCGAGCGCAAGTGGGCTCTGGGCTTTGCCGCAGGCAGCACCGGGGCTCTGCAGTGGGACTGGGCCCGCGAGCCCGATTTCGGCATGAAGCGCAGCGACGGCTCCGCCAAGGTGTGGGAAAACATGATGCGCAACCTGGGCGCGTTTGCCGCCCAGGCGGAAGCCTCGGCCACGGGACTCACGCTGCCGCAGGTCGCGCTGGTCCTGCCGCAGTCGTTCCAGATGTCGGTCGCCAAGGAGTATGCGCTCCAGGCGCAGCAAACCGCGGTCCGCGCTCTCTATGCTTACGCCCGCAGCCAGGTGTACGCCGTAGGCGAATACCAGATCGGACTGTTAGGCTCGCCGAAACTTATTCTTTTGCCCGCGCCCATGGGCCTTACGGAAAGCGCCTGGAAAGCTCTTGAAGATCGGGTGCGCGCCGGTGCCGTGCTGCTGGTGACCGGACCGTTCGCGGCCGGCCCGCACCTGCACGAAACCGATCGCCAGAAT
>JAJZNH010000141.1 GCA_021811745.1 Acidobacteriota bacterium | reverse complement strand
CACTCTGGCTACTCGTCCTGGGTGCTGCCCGCCGTGGATATTCGCAAAGAGACCATGGATACGCTGCGCACTTATACGCGCAAGCTGGCGCTGGCGCTCAAGGTGGTGGGACTGGTCAACCTGCAGTTCGCCATCCAGCGCGACGGGCAGGGACGTGACTGCGTTTACGTGATTGAAGTGAACCCGCGCGCCTCGCGTACCGTGCCGTATGTCTCGAAGGCAACAGGCATCCCGCTCGCGAAGGTGGCTGCGAGGCTGATGACCGGGCGCAAACTGCGCGAACTGCTTCCGGAGCAGCTTGCCTCAGGCAACGATCTGGAAACAGGCGCGCACTACTACGTGAAGTCTCCGGTCTTCCCGTGGTCGAAGTTCGCAGGCGTTGACACGGTGCTGGGGCCGGAGATGAAGTCGACCGGCGAGGTGATGGGCGTGGCGGCCAACTTTGGCGAGGCTTTCGCCAAGGCGCAGCTCTCGGCGGGACAGTTGCTGCCTACCAAGGGCACGGTCTTTTTCAGCGTCACCGACCACGATAAGACCGCGGTTGTCGATCTGGCGCGGCGGTATGTACATTTGGGCTTCAAGATTGTGGCTACCGAGGGCACGGCCAATGCGCTGGAGCGCGCCGGCCTGAGCGTAGAGCGCGTCTTCAAGGTGAAAGAGGGACGGCCGAATGTGGTAGACCTGATCAAAGGCGAACGCATCCAGTTGGTGGTGAACACGCCGCGCGGGCAGGACACCTTCTTCGACGAGAAGGCCATTCGGCGGGCTGCGGTAACGGCGCGTATTCCCACGATCACCACCATTGCCGCCGCGCAGGCTGCGGCTGAAGGCATCGCCGCCATGCAGCGCCACCGCACCACGGTGTATGCGCTACAACAACTGCATGCTGAGAAGGGCGCCTGAGAACCGGGCGCCTTTTCTGCGGAGGCCGATAAGGCAGTTGCCGCCGTCGGGAAGATGGGAACCCTCAATTCCATAGCCGCGGAGCAGGGAAGCGATTCTTTCGAGCGCCTCAGGTTCTACAATGAATCCCATGCTCATCGAAGGTATTTTTGCTGCTACAACCACGCCGTTTTACCCGGACGAGCGCGTGTATTTTCGCAAGATTGAAGCGAATATGGCCCGCTACTCGCGCAGTTTACTGGCGGGAATGGTAGTGCTGGGTTCAACCGGCGAGGGAAACACGCTTGACGACGCCGAGACACGCGAGGTGTTGCGGGTAGCGGCGAATGCCACCGCACCCGAAAAGGTGCTGATTGCCGGCGTCGGCCGCGAGAGCGTGAAGGCAACGGTGGAACTGGCCGCGGCTGCCGCGGAGTTCCGCTACGACGCGGTGCTGGTCAGGACGCCGAGCTACTACGTGAGCCAGATGGGCGACGCAGGAGTGCTGCATTATTTCCGCAGCGTAGCGGACCGCTCGCCGCTGCCCGTTCTGCTCTACAACATCCCGCGGTTTGTGCCCTACCAGATTCCGGTGGAAGTAATCGGCGAGCTGGCGCAGCACCCGAACATCATCGGGATCAAGGATTCGAGCGGCAGCATGGAGCGGATTCGCGGCACCATAGCCGCCACCAGCAATGCTCCCCGGCGCACGGTGACGGTGACGCCGGTCTTTGAGGCGGTGACCGGCCGCATGCTGGCTCCGAAGGCTGAGGCGGCGGCAAGCTTTGTGCCCGCGGGCGATCTGGCGGGCGGCGTGGCCGTGGCCGGAGCGCCTCCGGTGACGCCCATCAAAACGCGCACCAGAGAAGTAGGTTTCCAGGTACTCACGGGTTCGGTTGGAGGCGTCTTTGATGCGCTTGAGGCAGGCGCTTCAGGCGCCGTCCTGGCCTTTGCGGCATGCGCTCCGCAGGCCTGCCAGGAGGTTTACCTTGCCTGGAAGGATCACGATCTGAAACTTGCCAGGGAGAAACAGGAGCGCATTGCCACGACAGGTCAGCGCACCGTTGGCGGACTGGGAATCCGAGGCGTAAAATACGCCTGCGACTTCAACGGTTATTATGGCGGCCGCCCCCGCTCTCCCTTGCTTTCGATTACTGCGGAAGAAAAAGCGGAGATCGAGAAGCTGCTGGCTGAAATCCGGAATTAGAAAGGGACCCGCCGTGCGTGTAATGCTTACTCGCCGTTTCTGCCACATTGCCATGCTTTGCGCGGCAGCAATGCTGCTGGCCGCCGCGTCACTTGCCAACGCTCAGAATGCAGCTCCGCAGCGCCCGAAGATTACGGGCATTTCGCATGTGGGCTACTTTGTGTCGGACCTTCCCAGGGCCATGATTTTCTGGCACGATCTGCTTGGCTTTGACGAGTCGTATGACCTTAAGAAGCCGGGGACAAACCAGGTTCGCATCGCCTTCATCAAGATCAACGACCATCAGCATGTCGAGCTATTCACTGATCCTCCGCCCGCGCCGCCGAATATGATGAGCCACATCTGCTTCAGCGTGGACAACATCGAGCAGATGCGAGCCTATCTCCGCTCCAAGGGCTACAACGTGAAGCCGGGG
>JAJZNH010000073.1 GCA_021811745.1 Acidobacteriota bacterium | reverse complement strand
GCCGGTGGGGCCTTCGGATGCGGATATTCAGGTGCAGCTCGCCCCCAGGCACCATCCAACCGCGGAGTACGTGCAGCGGCTGCGCGCGGTACTGCGGCGCGATTACCCGGGCGTGGAATTTTACGCGCTGCCGGTGGACATCGTGACGCAGATTTTGAATTTCGGCCTCGCCGCGCCCATCGATATTCAGATCGTGGGCCCGAACCTTAGCGCCAATCGCGCCCTCGCCGAGAGCGTACTGAATGAAGTGCGCTATGTGCCCGGCGCAACGGACGTCCGCATCCAGCAGCCATTCAATTACCCGACACTGAAGGTCAACGTGGACCGCACGCGCGCCCGCGAGGTAGGACTTTCACAGCAGAATGTAGCGCAAAGCCTGCTGGTCGCTCTCAGCGGCAGCTTCCAGACGAGCCCCAACTTCTATCTCGATCCGCGCAACGGCGTCTCCTATAACATCGCCAGCCAGACCCCTCAGTACAAACTCGACACGATGGCTGAACTGGAAAGCCTGCCCATTACATCGGCCGGATCGAGCCAGCCTTCAGGCGCGGCGCCCGCGACGGCCACATCGGGCACATCGCCTTCGTCGGGGCCGGGCGTAGCCTCTTCCACCCTGGCGCCCGGAGCAGTGCCATCGGAAAACGCCGTTACAGGATCCGCGACAACCGCTCCGGGCGCTCCAAAGCCAATCCAGGTACTTGGCAATATCGCCAATATTGTGCCCGAGGCAGAGCAAGGCGAAGTGAGCCACTATGACATCGAGCCGGTGATCGATATCTATGCCAACGTTGTGGGCACGGACCTGGGAACGGTGACACGCGCGGTGGAGCGAATCGTCGCCCGCCACCAGAAGAACCTGCCGCGGGGTTCGCACTTTATCATGCGCGGACAGAGCGAGACGATGTATAAGTCCTACATCGGGTTGCTGAGCGGACTGGCCGCTTCTATTCTGCTCGTCTATCTGCTCATCGTGGTCAATTTCCAGTCCTGGCTCGATCCGTTTCTGATCATCTCGGCGCTGCCGGCGGCGCTGGCCGGGATTGTCTGGTTCCTGTTCCTGACCAACACGGCGCTGCGCGTGCCGGCGCTTACAGGCGCCATTATGTGCATGGGGGTGGCTACGGCCAACTCCATTCTGGTTGTGAGCTTTGCCCGCGAACAGATGGAAGTTCTGGTAGGCGACGCGCGCAAAGCAGCACTGAACGCCGGGTTCGTGCGCCTGCGGCCGGTGATCATGACCGCGCTGGCCATGATCATCGGCATGGTGCCCATGGCGCTGGGCATGGGCGAGGGCGGCGAACAGAATGCGCCCCTGGGACGCGCGGTGATTGGCGGACTGACGCTCGCCACGGTGGCCACGCTGTTCTTCGTGCCCGCCTTCTTCTCTTTCATTCACGGCCGGCTCGAACGCCGCAAGGCTGCCCGTGGCGTCGCGAGCGCTGCGGCTTTGGATGAATTCGGGGAAATATCGGAGTAATTCCTCATGATCGACAGACCTGACAATCCGCATCCGGCCGACAGCCACGATCACGCGCCCGAACCAACTGCCATCTCGCCGCGCAAGGCGCTTCTGGCGGGAATCGGCGTACTGGCCGTGGCTGCCCTGCTGGCCGGGGCCGGCATTCTGCAACGAGTCCACGCCGACACTTCGCTGGCCAGGCAGACCGACGTGCTGGCGCCTCCCACCGTGAGCGTCGCGCCTCCCGAACCCGGCTCGCCAACCGACAATTTCGTCCTGCCGGGCAATGTGACTGCCTATACCGACTCGCCCATCTACGCGCGCACCGACGGCTATCTGGTGCGCTGGTACTACGATATCGGCGCCAGGGTGAAGAAGGGCGCGCTGCTGGCCGTGATTGACACGCCCGAACTGGACAAGCAGGTGTCCCAGGCCCGGGCCGACCTGGGAACTGCCGAGGCGAATGCCCAGATCGCCAGCATCCAGTCCAAGCGCTACAGCAACCTGGTGAAAACCAACGCCGTTTCGCAGCAGGACGTTGATACGTTTGTCAGCCAGGCTGCCGCCACCGACGCGGCCGTCCGTTCCGCGCAGGCCAACCTGCAAAGGCTGCTTGCGCTGCAGTCATTCGAAAAGATCTACGCGCCGTTCGACGGTGTAGTGACAGCCCGCAATGTGGACACCGGCCAGTTAATCAATCAAGGCACGAGCGCGGAACTCTTCCATATGCAGGCGCTGCAGACTCTGCGCGTTTACACCAACGTGCCGCAACTCTACTCGGAGACCGTCAAGCGCGGCATGAAGATTCCGCTGACCTTTCCTGAATATCCCGGGAAAACCTTCTATGGGACCCTGGTGCGCACCGCAAGCGCGATTGATCCAGTCAGCCGCACGCTTCTGGTCGAGGTCGACGTGGATAATCGCGACGGCAAGCTGATGCCTGGAGCGCTCGCCCAGGTTCACTTCAGAACGCCGTCTGCCGGTGCGACATTCATCGTGCCTACGCCGGCGCTGATCTTCCGCAAAGAGGGCCTGCAACTGGCCACGGTCGTTCATGGC
>JAJZNH010000664.1 GCA_021811745.1 Acidobacteriota bacterium | reverse complement strand
TGCGGCGGACGCGGCGATGCTGAACCTTATCGGAGCGCGGGAAGCAGAAGCGCATGTGCTGCAACAGATGATCGGGCGCGGAGTGAATGCGCCGCTGACTTCAAGCTGCGGGCGGTTGTTCGATGCCGTGGCGGCGGTGGTGCTGGGCCGCCGCGAGGTGGATTACGAGGCGCAGGCAGCGATCGAGTTGGAGGGCCTGGCTGAGCACGAGCCGGATGAAAGCGGTTACACGCTGGAACTCGCTGGCGGGGACTGGCTGCGGCGCGAGCCAGTACGGCTCTGCGTGGGGCCACTGTGGCGGCAGCTCATCGCGGATTTGCGGGCCGGGGCGAGCAAGGCGAGGATTGCGGCGCGCTTTCATGCGGGTGTGGCGGCGGGCTTTGTGCGGGCAGCAATGCGAGCGCGGGAAGCCACGGGGCTTCTCCAGGTGGCGCTCAGCGGCGGTTGCATGCACAACCGGCGTCTGGCTCGACTGCTGCGCGCTGGGCTGGAGAAGGAGGGCTTCGAGGTGTTTCAGCACCGCCAGGTCAGCCCGGGAGACGGCGGGCTGAGTTATGGACAGGCTGTTGTGGCTGCGGCGATGACGCAGGCGGAGCGGTAGTCCGGAAGAGTGTGGCGCAAGAAAATCCGATCGGCAGTTGCCATTCCTTAATCGGTAACTGTATGGTGGATGCGGTGTAGAAAAACCTGGCGCGCCCGGGGGCAACCTTAGCGATTCCTTCCTGCGGCGCCAGATAAGCGTATTGTGTGGGGAGCGGAACAGTTCAGCATCAAAGGAGCAATAAGAATGCAGAGAAGGGAATTCTGCAAATTGATTGCGGCAGCGGCGGCAGCCAAAGCCATTGCGGCCACAGGGCAGACCAGCGCGCAGGCGCCCAGCGGGTTTAACGCTCTTCGTCATACCTATGAGGAGTTTTGCGCTACGCCCGCGGCGGAGAGGGTATTCTACGCGCTGGTGGACGGAAAGATCGTCGAAATCAAGCTCGACGAAGCGAACTGGAAGCCAACCGGCTGGGGCAAGCCACCGGAGTTGCCCGGTGGCTCCTGGGACGGCGTGCCGATGGATGCGCCGATGGCAGGCCTGAACGGCAATGGACCTTACAGGCCAAATTGGGATTCGCTGCTGCAATATGACGCGCCTGAATGGTACCGCGACGCGAAGTTCGGCATCTGGGCGCACTGGAGCCCGCAGTGTGTTCCGGAGGACGGCGACTGGTATGCGCGCAGGATGTATATGGAACACGACCAAGACTATCAATACCAGTTGGAACACTATGGCCCACAGTCGCAATTTGGTTATAAGGATCTGTGCGCGCAGTGGACGCTGCTGAACTGGGACCCGGATGCGCTGATCCAGCGCTACAAGGAAGCAGGCGCAAGGCTGTTCATTGCGCTGGCGAATCATCATGATGGCTTCGACGCCTGGGATTCGAAGCATCAGCCATGGAATGCCGGCAAGCATGGCCCTCATCGCGACGTGGTGGGCACTTGGGCCGCCGCTGCCCGCAAGCAGGGGTTGCGCTTCGGCGTGACCGTGCATCAGGCGCGCAACTGGTGGTGGTTCCAGACCTCGCATGGCGCTGACACGAGCGGACCTCGGGCCGGCGTGCCTTACGACGGCCGCATGACGGCGTCCGAGGGCAAAGAGCAGTGGTGGCAGGGGCTTGATCCACAGCGGCTTTATGCGCCGAAACATCCGGAAAATGCGCTGCCGGATGCGTCGTATGTGAAGAACTTCTACGACCGCACGCGGGATTTGATCGATCAGCACGATCCCGATCTGCTCTACTTCGATAATTCGCTGCTGCCGCTGGGCTGGGGCGGGATGAACGTGGGCGCGTACTTCTACAATCACAACCTGCAGACCCACGGTGGCAAGATGGAAGCCGTGCTCAATGTAAAGCAGGTGCCCGACCGGCTCGCCAAGGCGGTAGTGGCCGACTATGAGCGCGGACTGACCAGCGGGATCATGCCGTACGCGTGGCAGTCGGAGACTTGTATCGGACAGTGGCATTACCAGCGCAAGCTGTACGAGATGCCGGGCGAGTATGGCGGCTATCTGCCGCCGCGCGACGTCATCCACTGGCTGATCGACACGGTCAGCAAGAGTGGCACATTCATTCTGAACATCCCCGGCAAACCGGACGGCACCATCGACAGCAAAGAGATCGCGGTGCTGGACCAGATTACGGCGTGGTTGAAGATCAACGGCGAAGCCATCTACGAGACGCGGCCATGGAAGGTATATGGCGAGGGGCCGAACAAGGTGGAGAGCGGATCGTTCAAGGGCAAGAGCATCGGCAGCCTGGGCGCGAAGGATATCCGGTTCACGCGCAACAAGGCGAATAAAGTGATCTATGCGATCTTCATGGGTTGGCCCGAGGGGCAGGTCGAGATTACTTCACTGGGCACGGGGAGCCAAACCAATCCCGGTAAGATCGAGCATGTCGCGGTGCTGGGCACGGGAGCCAAGGTCAGGTGGAAGCAGAGGGCCCAAGCCTTGCGCGTCGAGCTACCGACCCTGCCG
>JAJZNH010000083.1 GCA_021811745.1 Acidobacteriota bacterium | reverse complement strand
TAACATGTTTTAGAAGGCGCCAAGGGCGATTTGTCCTCGTGCGCGCAGCTCCCCAGTTTGTCCTCCTCAAGCGCCCGCCCCGGCGTTTGATACGTGTTAGGCTACAGTAACTCAGGTGAGGCTACGAACCTTTGTCCATAAGGGTTTCAAGAAGCTCTACACGGACGACGCCGGCAAAGGAGTGCCTCCCGATACCGTAGACAAGCTCCGCAAGATGCTTGCCTTCCTGGACGGCATGGCAGGCCCGGAAGAGTTGCGGATGCTGCCCTCGTGGAAGGCGCATACCTTGACGGGCGACCGAAAGGGCGTATGGAGCCTGGGCGTTACGGCCAATCGGCGCTTGACCTTGCGTAGCGACACAGCCGAACGCGAGATTTACGGCGTGAACTTAGAGGACTACCACTGGGCCACAGGAGAAAAGACCATGCCCATCAAGAACCCGCCCCATCCTGGGGATTTCATTCGGACGGAGATTATCGAGGCCGCAGGCTTGACGGTCACGGCAGCGGCGATCGCGTTGCGCGTCTCGCGGCCTGCATTATCCAGTCTGCTCAATGGCAAGGCTGACCTCTCCGGGAATATATGGCGCTCCGCATCGAGAAAGCTTTTGGAGTGAAGATGGACACGCTGATGCGTATGCAATCGTCTTACGACATTCATTGGGTCATCGCTGGTTGCAGATACCCAAAGAATCGAATCGCGTTGGAAGAGCACGAAGCTTTCACCTCTGTTCTCCTGTTTCCGCAGGCAGGCCCGGCCCGGTTGCCACTGGTGATAGTGGCACGAATTTGGAATTGGAAAGCTTGCGCGTCATTACCTGGAAGTGATAGCCCATCACCGCCAAGGTCATGGCCGGGCCGACGCAATGGCGATAGCGCGTAGCCACTGTGAGCAGAAACTTCCAGTAACTCCAGCGCTGCGGCCCAAAGACTCCCTGGCGGACGATAGAGGTGACAAAGGCGCGCGCATTGGAGTGGGTCAACCATCGCTGCATGGATCTGCTCTCGCCCGGCTTCGGCTGGGTCCTGCTCAGGTACACCTTGACGCGCTCATAGTAGGCCTCGCACGAGTAAATCCTCTTGAGCACCGAGCGGTACCCCTCGACCAGCCGTGCCGGGTCCATCTGGGGAAGAAAGTTCAGCTTGATGCCCGTGTTATCGCCGTGGCCCGCATCCAGAATCCTGCCTTCGCGCCAAAGCCGCCGAAACAGTTGCGTTCCGGGCATTGCCTGCAGCAGACCGACCATCGCAACGGGAATTCCACTGCTTTGAATAAAGTCCACCATGCGGTCGAAGATGTCTTCGCCGTCGGTGTCGAAACCGAGGATGAAGCCGCCCATGACCTGCATGCCGTAACTCTGGATCTTCGCCACGCTTTCCAGCAGGCTGCGCCTGGTGTTCTGGAGCTTGTTGCTGGCGATCAGTCCCGATTCATCGGGGGTCTCGATGCCCAGGAAGACCGAAACAAATCCGGCGTCTTTCATCAACTGCATTAATTCCGGATCGTCGGCAAGGTTCAGTGAAGCTTCGGTATTGAAGTCGAAGCTGGTCTTGTACTGCCTGCGCCATTCGGCCAGTGCTACGCACAATTCCTTGGCTCGTGCCTTGTTACCGATGAAGTTGTCGTCGACGATGAACACCGCCTCGCGCCATCCGGCTGCGCGCAGTTGGTTCAGTTCGGCCAGCACTTGGGTCACGGCCTTGGTGCGTGGGCGCCGCCCGTAGATCTCGATGATGTCGCAGAACTCGCAGTTGAATGGGCAGCCGCGCGAGTATTGCACGGACATGGTCGAGTAGCGATGCATCTTGATAAGGCTCAGATCGGGCAGTGGGCTTGCGCTCATCGCCGGCCGTTCGGTGGCCTGGTAGACGGGCTTGGCCGTCCCCTGTTCCAGATCCAGCGCCAGGCCGCCAATCAGACTCTCGGCTTCGCCGATCACCACATGGTCCGCCTTCAGTTCGGCCGCCGGTACGCTGCTGGCAACGGGTCCGCCTACCACGGTGCGCAATCCGCGTGCGCGGCACTGCTCCACGATCGCCAGCAGCGCCTCGCGCTGGATGTGCATGGCGCTCACCATCGCTACGTCGGCCCAGGCCAGGTCCCGGTCGCGCAATCGCTCCACGTTGGTGTCTACCAGCCGCTTTTTCCAGGTTGCCGGCAGCAGCGCTGCCACTGTCATCAGGCCGAGCGGAGGCTGCGCCGCGCGCTTGCCGAGAAACTTAAGCGCATGTTTGAAGCTCCAAAAGGTCTCCGGGAATTCCGGGTAGATCAACAGGGCGTTCATAGGCCGCTTCTCCTGGAAGAACGGCGCCGCGCACACAAATCCGCAGCGGGGGTGCTGCAGAAGGTTCCAGCGCATCGCAAATCAACGCAGATTGCGCTCCGGCGCTGTTCTTCCCGGAACAGATTGCGCTGCGGAAACGGCGAAAGACTGTGCAAAAGGGATCACTGCGCAGAAAAAGATCGAATCTTCGGGCTTGAGCCCCTCCTGGGCGCCGGCGTCGACCGGCACAGCCCCGCCGCAAGCCGCTTCAGAAG
>JAJZNH010000632.1 GCA_021811745.1 Acidobacteriota bacterium | reverse complement strand
GGGCGATATCCACTTCCTGGATCGGCGCCTGATCCATCCAGGAGTAATCCTTGATGGCCGTGATGAGCTGGAAGATGCGCGCGGTGGAATCCAGCATGGCCTGCGCCATGCGTTCGGTGCGCGCCGAGGAAGCGAACTGCGACAGCACAATTTCCAGGTGCTGGTCGCCTACCAGTTCGGCCAGTTCGTCCAGATCGGCGCCATCGATACCCAGTTCGGCCAGGTCGGGAACGATCTGCCAGCTGCGTTCGATGCCGTGGGCGCGCAGCCAGCGCTGCAGGCGGTCCTCGCGCTCGGCCTGAGTGATGGAGTCCGTGGGCCGCAGGCGGGCTTTGTCTTCCATGCGCCGCCGCCACGCGCGGATGCGCTCCAGATGGTCTTCGTCGAGGCAGAGGCTGCCGAGCAGGTACTTTCGCTGGCCGTAGACGTGCAGCTCTTCGATCAGCCCGGAGGCGGCGCGCTGCGCGGCGGAGGCTGGATTGTTCAGCTCGTGCGCCAGATTGCCGGCCAGCTTGCCCAGCGCGTTCAGCTTTTCGGTCTGCTGCTCGAGGCGTGTCATCTCGCGGACGCGGTCGAGCAGGACGGAAACGCAGCGCTTGCCCATGGAGGGAATCGCGGCGAGCATTTCCGGGAAGCGCTCGCGATCGAGCTGCAGTCCCCAGACGTCGGAGGCGGCGAAACCCTGGCCGCCGTGGGTTTTCATACGCGAGAAGGGCAGCACGCCGGTGATCTGGCCGGAGCGACCCAGCAGAAAGGCCATGCCGCCCTGCTGCCGCCGGACATGCACTTCGCCCCGCAGCAGGATCGACATCTTGGTTGCCGGATCGCCTTCGCGAAAGATGGTGGCGCCGGCGGGAAACCATACCTCATCGCAGTGGGTGGCCAGCCATTCCAGCTCGGCAGCGGCCAGGCCCTGCAGGGCCGCGACGCGCCGAAGGGCATCGACAATTTCAGGCAGCGGCGTGGTGGAGGGTGCAGCCACAGGCTGGACCAGAGACTCGGCGGTGGACACGTCCATAACCCCTCCCTATGCAAGGATGGTAACTGATCCACACACTTAGCCCTGTGAATATAGCTTTTGCGGTTGAGCCGCAATGGGTTATCTGCACCGGGGAAAAGACGAGGGCCGATCGCGCCGACCGGCCCCCGCATCCGAAGCGATTCTGCTTCTTATTGCATGGTCCCGGACGCCGGTGGCGTGGAGGACTGCGCCAGGACCAGACCGTGCGGCAGCTTCAGCCACAGGCCAAAGGTCCATTGGCTGCTGCCGCCGTCGGTTCTGATGGCCAACTGGTTCCAGCCTTTGCGCAGGTGGACTGTGACGACTTCCGGCGTCGGATCCAGCTCGTTCTTCGCACCCTGCTCCCCGGCGGCATGCAGAACCGAAGCCTGGTTCAGCCACACCTGAATGCCGGCATTGTGCCGCGCGCGCAGTTGCAGGGTTACCGCCTCAGGCGCTTCCACCCAAGTTACGGCCACAGCGGAGGCATTGAAGTCCGGGTAAATCGAGTGCATGTCGATCCAGCGCTTCCCGGTTTCCATGTAGTCGCCGCTGTTTCCATAAAACTGTTTGGCTCGCACCTGCAGCCACGTCTTCCACGCGACGGGCTTTCCGTGCAGGCCGGTATATTTCCGATGCAGGATGGCCGCGGTGACCGGCTGCCCGCCGACCTCCGGGGCCTTGCCCGGGGCAAACGGACCTGCAAAGCTCCACTGGGTCAGCAGCTCGTGGCTGACGTGAATGCTCCGCGTGAGCACGCGCTGCGAGGCGCCATCCGTGAGTGTGAGCTTCGCACTGCCGCGGAAGTTATACAGCGGCCGCTGTGTGCCCTTGCTGAACGGCAGATAGAGATACATCCGCTGCCGCGCAGCCGGAAGTGGGAAGCTCCTGTCCGCCAGGCCGGGAATGTCGATCGCGAGGGACTTGCCGGCGGCTCCCGCCGGAGTGAGCGCACGGACCAGCAGGCCCGCGTTGTACCCACGAATGTCGTTGGGCTGGCCATAATGTTTGCGGAAGCGCGGCGTATTTTGGGTCATCAGACCCTCGCCGGCTTTGCGCAATCTGACGCTCGCGCTCACATAAGCGTCATTGAGCGCAAAGGCAGCGGCCCGCGCCTGATGATTGCTGTATTGCTGCAGATTGACCTGGATCGCCGACTCTTCCTTCTGCGCCGATGCGAAGCCGCTCTGGAGGTCGGCGGCGCTGGCGGGGCCGAGTTCCTGCTCCGCCCTGCTGAGCAGCGTCCGCAAATCGAAGCGCAGGTCTACCAGCCGATACTTCCACATGGCGCGCATCTGGCCGGCGCCAGCCAGCGCGCGCTGGACGACGGCAATCTGGTTCACGATTTGCGGAATCATCGCCTGTACGCTGGGCGAACCGCGGAAGGTCACGTCCACGGCTACCTGGGTCCGGATCGACTCGGCGGGCAGACGGATCTCCGTGGTCGCGCTCACCGGATGATAGATGTAGCCGGGCAGCGCGGTCGGGGATTCCGGCACATTTGTGCCATTCACGGTGACAGTAGCGGGATGCGCCGTGACCGGGAGTTCGACGACA
>JAJZNH010000828.1 GCA_021811745.1 Acidobacteriota bacterium | reverse complement strand
CGCATACGACGGGGCAGAAGACCAGCACCATTCCCACAAAGGACGCGCATATCCGGCATCTGCGGAAGGCGACCCTGGGCGATACCTTTGTACGCATGCTGCGCGCCGCTGGCTACAAGGTGGACGTGCAGAATTACATCGACAACACCGGCGTGCAGGTGGCCGATGTGGTGGTCGGCTTTCTGCATCTGGAGCGCAAGTCGCTGGCGGAAATCCGCGCCCTGATCGCCGGTCGCGAGACGCGATCGCGAGGCGATTTGTATCAGGGCACGACTTCCGTCGTGCCGCAGACACCGCCTAATCAGCAAGGGGCTTCAGCCCCTGAGGCCGTCGAGCCGATTGACTACTACTGCTGGGATCTGTATGCACGCACCTCGCAGTGGTATGCCAGCGGCACGAACGAGGAGAACGAGGCACGCAAGCGGCTGCGCTATGAGACGCTGCACGCCATTGAACACGGCGGCAACGAAACCGCCGAGGTTGCCGAGCTGATTTCGACCGCGGTGCTGCGGCGGCATCTGGAAACCATGCTGCGGCTGGGCATCGAGTATGACTTTCTGCCGCGCGAGAGCGAGATTCTGCACCTGAAGTTCTGGGAAGCCGCCTTCGAGCAGTTGAAGAAAACCGGCGTGTTGTACAAGGAAACCAACGGAAAGAATGCCGGCTGCTGGGTGATGACCCGCCCCGCCGCGGCGGGCAGGCCCGGCGCGGAGACCACGGACGGGGAGACCGATGAAGACGCCAAGGTGATCGTCCGCTCCAACGGCACCGTCACCTACGTCGGGAAGGACATTGCCTATCACCTGTGGAAGTTCGGATTGCTGGGCCGCGACTTTGGCTACAAGCGCTTCTTTACTTACCCAAAGCATGATTGCTGGATTTCGGCCATGGAGGGTGAGGCTGTTCATCCACACTTTGGCGGAGCACAGGCGATTTATAACGTGATCGATTCGCGCCAGGCCGATCCGCAGGCCAACGTGATTCAGGCGCTGCGCGGCATGGGGCACACGGCCGAGGCCGATCACTACACGCACTTCAGCTATGAGATGGTGGCGCTGACGCCGCGCTGCGCAAAGGAGCTTGGGTACGAGGTCGCGCCCGAGGACGAAAGCCGGCCCTACATTGAAGTGAGTGGGCGCAAGGGATTCGGCGTGAAGGCCGATGACCTGATCGACAAGCTGATCGCCGCCACGCGCGCCGAAGTCGATGCGCGCCAGACCAGCCGCGATGAAGCCGGACGGCAGCGGATTGCCGAGCAGATCGCCATCGGCGCGCTGCGCTACTTCATGCTCAAGTACACACGCAACTCCGTGATCGCCTTCGACTTCAAGGACGCGCTCAGCTTCGAGGGCGAGACGGGACCGTACATTCAGTACGCGGTGGTACGCATCCGCAATATCTTTCGCAAGGGCGGGACGACGGCGGAAGCGGCGTTAGCGGAGTTAGCAGGGTTAGCGGAGTTAGGCCTCTACGTATCGGGTGAGGCCAACGAGGACATCTGGGCGCTGTGGCTGCGCGCCGGCCGCCGCACGCAGGTGCTGGAGCAGTGCCTCGCCACTTCAGAGCCGGCCTATCTGGCCAAGCATGCCTTCCAGTTGGCGCAGGAGTTCAATAACTTCTACCATCGCCACCACATCCTCACCGAAGAAGATCCGGCGCGGAAGACGTTTCTGCTGGCCACTGCGGCTATAGTTTTGCGGGAGTTGATGGTTACGCTCACCTGGCTTGGAATCGAGAGTCCTGAGGCGATGTAGGACGGTTGACGCGGTATTGCGCGATCAATGACTGATTGACTTGCGCAGCGGCGAATCGAATAATCGATTCCAGATGGATGTCTACGAGGAGATCGTGAAGCTGCGGCGCGAGGGGCGCAAGGGGGCGGTGGCCACCATCGTCGGCGTGCGCGGCTCGATTCCCTCCTTCAAGAGCGCCAAGATGCTGGTGCGCGACGACGGGTCCATTGCGGGCACCATCGGCGGCGGCTGCGTGGAGGCGGAGGTGTGGCAGGCGGCGCGCGAGGTGATTGGCGCGGAAAAGCCGCGCACTCTGAGCTTCGATCTGAACCAGGACCCGAAGTACGACAGCGGCCTGGTTTGCGGAGGCACGTTGGAGATCTTCATCGAGCCGGTTCTGCCGCCCGCGCTGCTTTATATCTTTGGCGCGGGCCACGTGGCCCTGGAGCTGTACAAGAGCGCCAAAAATGCCGGGTTTGACGTGGTGGTGACGGACGACCGTGATGCCTACGCCAATCGCGAGCGCTTCCCCGAAGCGCGCGAGGTGATTGCCGAGGACTTCGACCGCGCGCTGGCGGGGCTGCATCCGGGGGAATCGTCTTACATTGTCATCGTCACGCGCGGCCATCGCGACGATATGCGCGTGCTGCGCTGGGCGGTGCAGACGCCGGCGCGCTATATCGGGCTGGTTGGCTCCAAACGGAAGGCCATCACCATCTTTCGCGCGCTGACTGCCGAGGGTTTGAAGCCGGAGCTGTTCGAACGCGTGCATTCGCCGGTGGGGCTCGACATCGGCGCGGTGACGCCGGAGGAGATCGCCGTCTC
>JAJZNH010000765.1 GCA_021811745.1 Acidobacteriota bacterium | reverse complement strand
CGGAATGGAGCTTGACTGCGAGGGCTTGAACCTCCTCACCGGTGAGGAAATCCAGAAAGAAGTGCGTGACGATCAGATCGTACGGAGGGCGTGCGGGCTCCCAGAGCCGGACGTCCCCGCGGTGGATGGCGACGCGGCTGGCATGGGGTCCGGCGCGACGGACTAGCGCACGCAGCATGGCTTCACTGGCGTCGACGGCGTCGATTTCAACCTGGGAATTGGCGCGCAGAAGCCGGGCTGCGAAACGGCCGTCGCCTTCACCGAGCACCAGGGCACGGCGGCAACCGGTGAGATCGCCAAGAAAAGCGCACCGACACCACCACAGCCAGGGACCAAAGCTTACGATCTCCATCCAGCGATAGAGCCGTGCCAGAGGATTCAGATTCGGAGGTGGGTTCATCGCACCCAATACCCCAGCGGAAGCAGCAGCGCGGGGGTGAGCAGGACAAAATCGGCGGCTGCGCGCAGGGCCGTCGGGGTCAGGCGGCCGCGCAACTGGTCGAGGAGGGCCAGCAGGAGCGCGCTTGCGGATGCGCAGATGAACAACGCGGATGAACGCTCATTGCCTACCGCGCAAGCCAGTGCGAGGACAGATCCTGCCAGTCCCAACAAACAGCCGAGCGGCAGAACTCCGGCTGCGTACGGAGAGCGCAGTTCAGACTCCCAACGCGCGATAGCGTGGCAGTTGAGCCATGCGAGGGCGGCAAAGTAAACCACTGGAAGCCAGAAAAGCCAAAGCATGGAACCATGCCCCGCGCGCAAGCGGAACCACGTGGGCAGAGCACAGCCCGCCGAAAAGATGATGCCCACCAGAAACTCTTTGGTGAGCAGCCGGGGCACCCGGCGATGTGAGTGGACGCCAGAAAAGTAGGCCAACGCGGCAACGGCGAGGAAGGAGTTGGGCTCGCGCGCGGCCGGTTGCATAAAAAGGAAGACCAACCAAGCCGCAGCACAAGCGGCCAGAGCAGACAGCGGCACGAGAATCCGCCGGTGGCGCCAGTGGAAGTAGTGACGCTCGCGCAACGCAGCGCGGGCGGGCGAGCGCAACCCTGCCCTGGCGTCCAGCAGCCGGTCGCCAATATAAGCGGCCCAGACACCGAGGGCGAGCACGACAGGAATCCAGAGGGGGAGCTGTACGCCCGCTGACCAAGCAAACGCGAGCGACCAAACCACAGCCACCGTCGGGGCGTCGAAGCTGGCCAGGTGCCAAAGAAGCAGCACGCAGGGCATGTCAGTAAGGCACCCGATGCCAGCCTCCGAACGGGCGGAAGGTTCTGTGGGATATCCTGCGCTCATCTGCGCCGGCGGATTGGGGAGAGTCTGCGGCACTGACTTGATTGTAGGAGAAATGGCAGACAGTAAGGGGTTGTCGGCCTTCGATTCTCAGCTATTAGACGATCTGCGGCGCCGACGAGGTCAAGAGACTCAGGACCGTAGCTGGTTCCATCCGCGCACGACCGGCGCGAGCAGTGAGCTGTGTCACGATTGGCGCAGGGTTTGGGTTATAGGGCCTCGCTTTCGCCGGTAAAGAGACCTGGTTGCGCGGCTTTAGTGTCTGCATCCACTGCCCTTCTGCGGCCACCAGCACCGATCACGCTCACCACTTCCAGGGTTTGGATCGCCTGCCTGGGCACATAGATCCGCTGTGTAATGGAGCGCGTATCGGGCGGCGTAAGCAGAAGACCGGCGCCTACAACCAGACTGAGGTCGTTGGCCGCCAGCCCCTCCAGTTCGTCCCCGTCTGTCAGCGTCATCCGCAGCCATAGGCCCGCGGTCCGCGGCCGGACGGAGAAGCGTTTGTGCAGCAGGCGCTCTGGATTGGGCTGATCAGCAGAAACGGAGTGTGCGACGGAAAGAGCAGGAATGTCGCGCACGTAGCAAACCCATTTCACTTGTTCCCAGCCGATGCGCAGCACCTTGCCGCTGAGGTCCAGAATCTCCAGTTCGGCCGCATCCCGGCCAAAGCTCGTCTCCGCGTAGCCGACGCACCAGTCTCGGGAAAACTTGCGCACAATCACGGGCTTGCGCACAGAAGGCATCGCTCTGGATTGTCGCACACGCGCCGGCTAGGCGTGCGCGACAACCTTTATGCGAAGTATCTTCCGCCCACACGCAAAGCCCCATGCCACACGCTGCCCGAATGGGGCGCTACTTGGGCCGCCGACACTTCTGGTCCTTCCGCCGCGATAGACCCAAGCCGATAATGTCTTCCGTGCTCCTGGTTGGGCAGAGGATTTACTCTAGGGTTAACAGTCGGCGCAGTGGCCCGCGCCTCTAGATCGGCCCCTATTCCCGCAAAGTTTTGGTGATTTACATCACAGTATACTGACCGGTAACGCTTTAAGGTTGAAATCGGAATGTACCTCCTCTGGCTTCGAGTCGCGACGATTCTTTATGGAGCAGCCTGCATTACTCTGTTTCCGGCTGTCTTCTACGGAATCGTCCGCTGGCGCAAGACCTGCGTTCACCTGGGCGGAATGGCATTCTTCTTCCACTTCATCTCGGTGGTGGAGATGCTCGTCCAGGAACATCGCTGGATGCCGGTAGGAGGCCGTGAGATCGAGT
>JAJZNH010000348.1 GCA_021811745.1 Acidobacteriota bacterium | reverse complement strand
GATGCGCTGAATATGCGCTTCCGCGAGCTGAAGCTCGTCAAGAATCCGGAGTGCCCGGTCTGCGGCCCGAACCCTTCAATCACCCAACTGATCGACTACGAGCAATTCTGCGGCATCGCGCCGGAAACCAAAAAAGAGGAGAAAATATTGATGAATGGAATTCCGCAACTGAGCGTGAAGGAACTCAAACAGCGCATTGACGCAGGAGAGGACGTCTTTATCCTCGATGTGCGCGAGCCCTTCGAGTACCAGATCGCTAACCTCGGCGGAACGCTTATCCCCATGAACGATGTGCCCCGGCGCCTGGCCGAAATCGACCGCGACCGCGAGATCGTCGTCCAGTGCAAGATGGGTGGCCGCAGCCAGCGCGTTGCGGAATTCCTGGCTCAATCGGGCTATCCGAAGGTCGTTAATCTCTCCGGCGGCATTACCGCCTGGGCCAACGAAATCGACCCCACAATGCCGAGATATTGAGAACCACTCCAAAGAACTCGCATTGGCCCTTCAATTCCAACAACACGCGCCGCGGGCCGCTCCGGCTCGCGGACGAGAGATCGGATGAATGGATAGCCTGACGCTGCATGGCACGCATATTCGCCTCGAACCACTCGAACCGGGCCATGCGGATCGGCTGGCAGCCGCTTCGGCTGCGGATCCCACGCTCTACCAATGGAGCGCCATTCCGCAAGGCAGGGGGGCGGCTGAGGGCTATATCGCCGCGGCCCTTGCCGACCGCGATGCAGGAAACACGCTGCCGCTTGCCATCATTCGCATCGCGGATGGAGTGCTCATCGGGTCAACGCGGTTCATGGAGATGGAGTGGTGGAATTGGCCGCCAGGCCATCCGCGGCACGGCCGCAGCGATCCCGATGTTCTTGAAATCGGAGGCACCTGGCTTACCCGCTCCGCCATCCGCACCGCCGCCAATACCGAGGCCAAGTTCCTGATGCTCTCACACGCCTTCGAAGTGTGGAAAGCATTTCGCGTCTGCCTCCATACCGACTCGCGCAACTTCCGCTCCCAGACGGCGATCGAGCGCATTGGAGGCAAGCGCGAGGGGATCCTTCGCGCCCATCGCATGGCGGTTGACTTCACGCCTCGCGATTCCGCCCGCTATTCGATCATCGCCACCGAATGGCCGGGCGTCAAAGAGCGCTTGAACCGCATGCTCTATCGCGGATAACCGATCCGGCGGGGCGTGCAGGAGGCTGAGCACCTCTCAGGAGTCGTCGCGGCACTCTTTCTATGCGGCTTCGCCGCCTTTGCCGTTCTCATCCAGCTTGCCGAAGATCATCTTGCCGCTGGCTGTTTGCAGCACGCTGGTGACGGCGATATCCACGCTCTTGCCGATCAGCCGCCGCGCGTGATCCACCACCACCATGGTGCCGTCGTCCAGGTAGCCGACGCCCTGGTTGTACTCCTTGCCTTCTTTCAGCACGAGCACCGTCATGCGCTCTCCGGGCAGCACCACCGGCTTCAGCGCGTTGGCCAGATCGTTGATATTCAACACCTCAACGTGGTGCAGATGGGCCACCTTGTTCAGGTTGAAGTCGTTGGTGACGACCTTGGCCTCCCACTTCTTCGCCAGCTCCAGCAGCTTCAGGTCCACCTCGCGGATGGAGGGAAAATCGTCGGCCACAATCTGCACCTGAAGGTTGCTGTTTGACTGCATGCGCTGCAGCATGTCCAGGCCCCGCCGCCCGCGCTGGCGCTTCGAGCCGTCAGTCGAGTCGGCCACCACCTGCAGTTCGCGTAACACGAACTCGGGCACCACCATCATGCCGTCGATGAAGCCGGCCTCGGCAATATCGGCAATGCGCCCGTCGATGATCACGCTGGTATCCAGCACCTTGGCGCTGCGGCGCGCGGGCCGGTCGCTGGCGAAGAGCGCGCCCAGCACCGCCGGATTCAGCAGATCGCCCTTATTGGCGCCCACCACCAGACCCACATAGGTCATGAACGACAGGACGAAGATCTGCAAAACCGCCGAAGTCGAGCTGGCAAGCGGCGCGGTGCGCAGCACCATGCAGAACAGAGCCGCGCCGAAGATGCCCAGCACGCTGCCGAAGACAGCGCCGATCAGGCGCCGCAGGCTCAGCGCGCGCACCCTCAGCTCAAAGACGATGACCGCCGCTGCTGCTGCCGCTCCCGCAAGCGCCCCCAGCCATCCCGCGCGGATGCCGAAGGGGTGAAGGAAGTAACAAACTCCAGCTAATAGGGCAACAAAAAGAAGCCGAACGAGGATTAGATCCATAAAGGCCAACTCCAGCCGGCACGGGGAAGCATGCATCGGCGTGGACCTAACTGGGGAGTATGCAGACCGTTGTATACGCTCGTCAAGCGAAAAAGCGGCAAGCAGAAATCCGGGGTCGAAGGTCCGGAGGCACAACCGCCGCTGAGAAGCGCAGCGCGCTCCGTCCCTAGGCGATAGAGGTCTGGGGCAATTACCTTGCAGACGGCAAAAATGCTTGTGCGATCGCCCGTGTGATTGCCCTGCCTGAAAACCGCCACCCGCCCTGGTGCGGTATAGTCAAGAAGGAATGGCAACTACGCCAAACAAGACCGCCGC
>JAJZNH010000319.1:1021-2574 GCA_021811745.1 Acidobacteriota bacterium | reverse complement strand
CAGAATGTCTTCGCGCGCGGTCTCGGGATTCAGCGCCACCAGCACATCGGTCTCGCGCTTGCGGGCCACATACCCGTCCTTGCTGGCGCGGATGGTGTACCAGGTGGGCAGCCCGGCGATGTTGGATGGGAAGAGGTTTTTGCCGCTGACCGGAACACCCATGCCAAAGATGCTCTTGAGCAATACGCTGTTGGCTGATTGTGAACCGGAGCCGTTGACGGTGGCTACAATGATGCTGAAATCATTCACGACGCGCGGGCGCGCGTTCAAGTCGCCCTGTTCTTCACCCAGGGCAAGGTTTCCTGTCGCCATTTGGCGGGAGTCCCTTCAAAGAAATTCTAGGGGAGCGTGGATTTTTGCGCTCTCTGTATAGATTATAGTCACTTACGACCTCGTCCGTCTCACAGCGCGGGGAGGGAATTACCGATTTGAGTCCTTGCCTGCCATCTCCACCGAAGGCCCGGCGCGCTGGCAGGCAAGGTGCAAACGCGCCCCTAACTTGCCGCCTTGGTTTCGGGTACGGCGGCCCGCGGAGTCGCCGTTTTGGCCATGACCGTGAGCCTGGCAGGCGCAATGTTCTGGCGAGTGGCCAGATTCTCCGCTTCAATCACGATTTGGCCCGGTCGTTTGCCTGCCTGCACGACTGCCTGGGCTAATCCATTGAAAAGGGAACGCTTGGTCCCCTTGTCGCTCTCATGGCAGTTGGGATCGCCATTGCCCACGCCGATCAGTGCGCCGGGACCGGTAATCTTGAAGCCTACAAGATGGTTTGCAGTGGGTACCACCCGGCCCTCCTTGTCGAGAGCCTCGACGCGGATCACGGCCACATCTTCGCCGTCGGCGTTGATCTCGGTGCGTTCAGCAGAAAGCCGGAGACTGGCTGCCGGTCCCGTCGTGTCGCGCTTCTCGCTCAAGGCCAGTTTGCCGCCTTTGTAGCCGTGCGCTTCGATGGACCCTGGTTCGTAGCGCACCTTCCACTCCACATGCCCCAGGTGCGGCACCTTTTGGCGGCCGAGGCTCTTTCCGTTTACCAGCAGCTCGACCTCATCGAGATTGGAGTGTACCCACACCGGAATCTCATCGCCTTCGCGGCCTTCGAAGTTCCAGTGCGGAAAGAGGTGCAGCACCGGCTCCTTGCCCCACCATGCTTTGTAATAAAAGAACGTGTCTTTCGGGAATCCGCAGGTATCCACGATTCCGAATTGCGAACTGATGGACGGCCAGCCATAGGGCGTAGGCTCGCCGCGATAATCGAAGCCGGTCCAGGCAAAGCCGCCTGCCTCCCAATCGCGGGTTCCATAAAAGGTCCACCACTCCTGCGCGGTTTCGCCCCACCCCGGCTGATTCACGTCGTAGGCGCTTATGGTGTTGCGCAGCGGGTCGGTAGTGTACTCGCCGCGCGTCGAAATTGCGCTCGCAGTTTCGGAGCCATACACAGGCCGATCCGGGTGCGCCTTATGAAACGCGTCCGGATACTCCAGCCGGTAATTGAAGCCGACAATATCGAGCGCCTGGGAGACGCCCTTCTTGTTGTCGCCGTTCACCGCCGCCGA
>JAJZNH010000319.1:0-1011 GCA_021811745.1 Acidobacteriota bacterium | reverse complement strand
CGTGGGATCGAGTTCATGACAACGCGCCACCATGGTGGTGGCGATCCGCGCTCCTTCCTCGGCCATCGCATTCTGGAGCTGCCATTCCTCGTTGCCGATGGACCAGAGAATGATTGACGGCGAATTGCGGTAGAGCTTGATCATGGTTTCAAGCTGCGCCAGGCCTTCGGGGCTCGAACTCATCTGGCGCGTTTCGCACATCATCATCATGCCCATGCGGTTGCAGGCGTCCACCCACTCCGGTGTGGGCATGTTGTGCGAGGTGCGCACGGCGTTGCCGCCCATCTCCTTGAGGACAGCCAGGCGGTAAACCTGCAGCGCATCGGGAACCGCCGCACCCACGCCGGCGTGATCCTGGTGATTGCAGGTGCCCTGGATCTTCATCGACTTGTCATTCAGGAAGAAACCTTTCTCCGCATCGAAGCGCACCGTGCGTACACCGAAGGAAACTTGTTCAGCGTCTCGGGTCTTGCCGTCTGACTCAACGCTGAGGACCGCCGAGTACAGGTTGGGCTGCTCCGGCGACCACAGCGCCGGGCGCGTGAGCCGCGCCTTGGCGCTGAACGTTGCCGAACCGTCGCGGTCAATCTGCTGGGCGGGCGCGGCGGCCGTGGCCACAGTATTTCCGCTCGCATCCAGGATCTTCCAGCTTACCGTCGCGGAGGCAGGCGTGTTGCCCTCGTTCTGCACCACTGTGGCAAGCGAAAGCGCGGCGTCCTCGCCATGCAGTTCCGCGCGGACATAACTTTCCGATCGCGCCAAATGCAGCGGATCGGTCTTGCCGAGCCACACGTGCCGGTAGATCCCCGCGCCTTCGTAGAACCAGCCGTCGCCGAAGGTAGCGTCTACCCGTGCCACAATGCAATTCTTCTGCCCATACGCTAGAAAGTCGCTGATATCGAAGCGGAACGGCACATATCCGTTGTTATTACGGCCGATGAAGCATCCGTTAACAAACACCAGCACATCGCGAAAGGCGCCGTCGAACTCAAGCGAGATGCGCCGGCCCGC
>JAJZNH010000783.1 GCA_021811745.1 Acidobacteriota bacterium | reverse complement strand
CTTCGGCACCGACCGAGTGGATTACGAGCAGGATCTGGTTGCCTATGGCAGCGTCGGCAGCCGGTTGTCGAAGATTCTGACGCAGCGCACCGATGTGTTGATCAACCTGCCCGTTCTCAAGGATCATGACGGCGCCGGCGTGACCATAGCCCTCAAGAACATGTACGGCGTGATCCACAACCCCAACAAGTACCACCCCAACGGCTGCAATCCTTACATTGCGGACGTAAACATGCTGCCCCAGATCCGGTCCAGGATGAGGCTGACCATTTGCGACGCCACCACCGCCATGTATGAAGGCGGACCAGCCTTCAAACCGCAGTTCAGTTGGCGGTACAACGCACTGCTGGTCTCCCAGGACCCGGTTGCGCTTGACGCCACAGGTTGGCGAATCATCGAGCGCAAAAGGGCGGAAAATGGATTAAGGACGCTCGAAGCCGAACAGAGAGCGCCGCGTTACATTGCCACCGCCGCCGATGCGCAGCACCGGCTGGGCAATTGTGATCGCCGGAAGATTACTACGGTTGAGGTATAACCGGGCTCTCACACGGGGGAATCGACATGCACGCTAAAGTCGATCGTGAAAGAGATGCGCCAGCTTCGCCGGGCGGCACGGCTCACGTGCAGAGTCCGGAGATGGCTGATGCGCCGCGCCTGCTCGACCGGCGCTCCTTTCTGATGTGCGCGCTGGCCTCGGGCGCGGCCCTCAGCACCGGAGAATTTACTTCGTCCTTAGGGGCACAACCGATCTTCAGCGGTGAGCAGGGCCAGGCGAACGAGCAATTTACGGTCGAAGCCAGGTTCTACGAAAAACAGAAAGAAAAAAGGATCAAGTGCAAGCTTTGCCCGCGCGAATGCGTGGTGGGCGATAAGGAGCGCGGCTATTGTGGCGTGCGCGAGAATCGCGGTGGCACCTACTACTCGCTGGTGCATTCACGCGTCTGCGCGGCGCACGTCGACCCTATCGAAAAGAAGCCGCTCTTTCACTTTCTGCCTGGAACAACCGCATTCTCCATCGCAACCGCCGGTTGCAACGTCAACTGCAAGTTCTGCCAGAACTGGGATATCTCGCAGGTGCGCCCCGAACAGGTGCCTGCGCAATATGCTCCGCCACAAAGGGTGGCTGAGCTGGCCCGCCAATATAACTGCCCGGCCATTGCCTACACGTACAGCGAGCCGGTTGTCTTTTCTGAATACCTGATGGACACGGCCGACGCAGGACATCAGGCAGGCGTGCGCAGCGTGGTCATCTCCAATGGCTACATCCAGGAAGAACCGCTGAAGGCCGCCTACGGAAAGATGGACGCGGTCAAGATCGACCTCAAGGCCTACTCCGATTCTTTCTACCGGGATGTCGTCGCCGGCGAATTAAAGCCGGTACTCAACACGCTGGTCACGCTGCGCAAGATGGGCAAGTGGACGGAGATTGTTTACCTGGTCGTACCCACGCTCAACGACGGCGATGCCGAGTTCCGCGGCCTGGCGCAATGGATCAAGACCAACCTGGGCGCCGATGTACCTCTGCACTTCACGCAGTTTCATCCTGACTACCTGCTCAAAAACCTGCCCATCACGCCGGTGCCTACGCTGGAACGCGCCAAGGCCATCGCCGACGCCGAGGGCCTTCACTACGTTTACATCGGCAACGTCCCAGGACATCCCGCGCAAAACACCTACTGCCCGCAGTGCCGCCGTATGCTGGTGGAGCGCGTGGGATTCACGGCTGGCAAGATGCTGATTCGCAAAGATGGCAATTGCCCTTTCTGCCGTCATCCGATTCCCGGCATCTGGCGAGCATAAGAAGGCAGGAGGTTGGGGAAATGAAGATTGGAAGGAGTTCGATCATGATTTCGTTTGTAGCTCAATTCGCTGTGCTCATGGCGACTGTTCCTTTGCAGCACGTCCGTGCCGGTTCGGAAAAGATCAGGCAGGCCGCCGTCGCCGGCGCCTTCTATCCCGCGGACCCCAAGGCGCTCTCGGAGATGATCGATGAGATGCTGGCTCAGGCGACCCCGCCGCAGATTGACGGCCCCATCCTGGCGGCGGTGGCGCCTCATGCGGGTTATCCATACTCCGGGCCGGTAGCCGCATACACCTTTGCGGCATTGAAAGGCCGCAAATACTCCCGTGTCGTCGTGATTGCGCCGTCGCATTACGAGGCATTCGACTTCACTTCGGTCTACGACGGCGACGCTTACTCAACGCCCCTGGGAACGATTCAGGTGGATAAGGAGTTCGCTCATAAGTTGGCGAAGATGAATTCAACCATCCGCCTCTCGGAAAAGGGCCACGCGCCGACCTCCGCCGGCGGAGAACACGCCATCGAGGTTGAGCTGCCCTGGCTGCAAACGGTGCTGGGGAACTTCGAGCTTGTGCCGATCGTCATGGGCAACCAGAGTTATGAAGACAGCCGTGCCCTGGGTGTGGCGCTGGCGAAGTTGATCCAGGCCGACGGCAAGGAAGGCGGCACGCTGGTTCTGGCCAGCTCCGATCTATCGCACTATCACGCCTATGATGTAGCCGAGACGATCGACCACAAGACCCTGAACGCGCTCAAGTCATGGGACTACTTCAGCATG
>JAJZNH010000727.1 GCA_021811745.1 Acidobacteriota bacterium | reverse complement strand
CGCGTGTTCGCATTGAAGGGACGGCTCCAGAGGACGCCGGTGTTCTGGTGGTGATTCGGGGTGACCGGAAAGATGAGTTCTTCAATCGCAAAGGACGCGTAGGACCGATCTGGCTGAATGTCGACCGGATTCATATCAAGCAGGCGCCCTCGGTCTTCCTCAGCTTCGCTTCCGCCGACGCCGGTTCCATGCTCGATCGCGCATCCCTGGATGAATACCGGCTCGACGAATCCGCCATTATGAAGCGGATTCAATGTCTCTGTCACTGCAAATGCAGCCTGACGAATCGCGCGCAGCAAAGCGGGAGCCGGGATACACGGCCGGACCCCGCCTACACCAAGCTCGTGCAGAGCGATTTCTTCCATCTCAAGGAGCGCGAGGGATGCTATTCCGTTCGTCCGCGCTCCGTGAGCCTAGCCGCTGCCGGTTCCGGTACCGCATACATTCTCGACTTTGAATGGCCGAGGATGGCTCCGCCGGGTGAGTACCAGGTCGAGGTGTATGCCTGCCGCGGACAACGCGTCATCGCACGCTCCACAGCCAAACTCCGGTTTGTCGAGGTCGGATTCCCCGCGTATATGGCCAGCCTCGCCGCCACCCGGCCATGGGCTTACGGAGCAGGAGCGGTGCTGATAGCCATGCTCGCCGGCTTCCTGACCGATGCGCTTGCCTCCAGACTGCGCCGCAAACGCAGATCGCGGACCAAAGGCGAACCCACCGAAGCCGGCGCCCGGCAAGGCTCGCCTGAAGAGGCTACGGTTGAAACACATGAGGCCCAAGCAACGCATAAGGACTAGAATGGAAGCAGCTTTTCCATCGCGGATTGCCAGCGCGGCGCGGGCCAGGGGCAGACGAGGAGGCGAAAGATGTGCTTCCATTACGTCCGTCGTGGGATGCCGGTCTATGTGCTGATTGTGTGCTGCCTCTGTGCGCAGTCGATCGACTGCCAAAAGGCGTGGGAGCACATTCCTGGCAATGGCGCCGTGGTAGAGGCGGCAGATCAGAAAATACCGGCCGTTTCCTTCAGCGGCTACGGCGTGCTGGTCTCGAACCGCGAAGGATCAAACCAGGTCAAGGTCCAGGGCTATCTCCAGGCAGATGGACGCCTCTTCGCCGCCAATCTGAATGGCCTGCGGCACGACCAGCTTCTCTTCCGCCGCATCCGGCCTCTCGTCGAAGGCACGCTCGCAAACCAGATGTACTTCCGCTTCATGCCCGACTTCGGCGAAGCCGATACGGTCGTTCAGGAAGCCTTTGCTGAATCGACATCGCTCCCCTATGCAAATCTTTGCCTGGGAAAGTTTAAGACGCCCATTGGCCTGGAGGTGCTGCGTCCCGATCGCGACCTGACCTTTGCTGAGCGGTCCATGGCCTCGGATCTGGTTCCCCTGCGCGATCTGGGCGCACAGGTGGAAGGAGCCTATTTGAACAGCGCAATCACTTATGAGCTTGGCTTTTTCAGCGGCGCGGAAGATGGCGCAAATGCCAACTTCGAGTGGCGCGGCACAAAGGAAGGCGTTGCCCGTGTCTTCTTCGAGCCGTTTGCTGGCACCGGGGCTGCCCCTTTGCAACCGCTGGGCATCGGCATCTCAGCCTCCGCAGGCCCCCATCACGGTGATCTTCCCGTCTTCAGGACAATCGGCCAGGAAATCCTCTTTCATTACTCCGCGGGCACTATTGCAGACGGCATGCACAAGCGTGTGTCACCGCAGGCAAGCTACTTCTTCGGCCCAGTAGGAGTGCTCGCCGAGTATGTCGTCTCCGGCGCCACCCTCTCCGCCGGCGGCCTTCACCAATACGTCTCCAACCGCGCCTGGGAGCTTTCCGGCTCGGTCATGCTCACCGGGGAGAAAAACACGTATGCTGATTTTCAGCCCAGACATGACTTCGCGCCTGCAGAAGATCTGCATCACTGGGGAGCGTGGGAAATCGCCATCCGGCACAGTGCGCTGAATTTCGACCCAGGAGTATTCCCACACTTCGCCCCGGCCGAGGGTTCGGCCAAAGGGGCGAGCGAATCGGCGATCGGCGTGAACTGGCACATGAACCGGCACACAAAATTGATCATGGACTACGAGTACACGTCTTTCCGTATGGCCTCAGCCGATGTTCCCGGCATGCATAGCGAGCGCGTTGCGATGACACGCGTCCAGTTGGGATTCTGAATTCTGTCCGCCCGGATGCGATTCTTCTCCCGCAAGCCATTACAAATTGTTATGGTTGCGCCAGTACCATCACCTGCACACCTGAGGCTGCATCCTTCTGGTGGAAGATCTGTTCAGTCGCCTTCCGGAAATCCCCCGGCTTGGCGTACGGAATGTCTGTGAAGATCTGCGGATTGCGGT
Source organism: Acidobacteriota bacterium (assembly GCA_021811745.1). The sequence continues at coordinate 235 of JAJZNH010000727.1, read as the reverse complement.
CCGTAAGCGGGAACCAGGAGCTCTGCACCTGCACCATGATGCGATGTCCGCGGCGGAAAGTGTGGTGGAGATCGGGCATGGTGAAGTCGATCTCGGTAATCTTCCCGGGCGTGAGCGGTACGGGCTTCTCCATGCTCTTACGGAACTTGGCGCGGAAGGGCTCGCCGCGCAGCAGTTGCTCGTAACCGCCCATCAGCAGCGGAGGCGCTCCCATAATCCGCTTGCCGGACTCGCC
>JAJZNH010000034.1 GCA_021811745.1 Acidobacteriota bacterium | reverse complement strand
AGCCTGCGCCACCCCTGAAACCCTGCTGCCGTCTGCTTCCTGTTCGACACAGCTTTCCATGGAATTCCAGTCTGGAAATCGGCTCCATCTTCCTTGCCTCATCCCCCAGGATTCCAAAAGAATGCCTAGCAAAATAAGATACGCGCGGCCGGTCACGTGTCAAGGCTCGCGGAAGGGAGCCGGCGGGCTCGCCGGACTCCTTGCCCCCTTTCGCATCCACTTACAAAGCCCTTATGGGTTGACTACTTAATCCTTACCATGCCGGGATTCTTCTGGACTTGAAGCGCTTTCCGCCCCTGGGGAGCCGGGGAACAGGCTTGTCTTGTGCTCATTATGGCGGAAAACGGGAACCTTCCATGCTGAGATTCAATCCCGCATCGCTCTTACTCCTTCCGGTCATCCTGGCCACGGCTTTCATGGTCTGGGTATTGTGGAAATGGTGGAAGGACGAGCACCGGTAGGCGCCTTTCACGGATCAGCGACCGGCTCCCGGCGCTGGAGAATCAGGCCGCCAATAGCAAAGTTCGGGGTGGGCGCAGCTCCGGCAGAGGCGCTGGCCATTCACTTCCTCGAACTGCCCAAAGTTCACGCCTTCACCGCAGCACGGACAGATGATGCGTTCTCCTTTGTATCCAGGCAGATCCGCGGCTTCCAGATCAACCCTCACCCATTGCTCGCGGAAGAGCGCTTCCGCGGACAGCTCGCGGTAGGCCTGCATTTGCTGCTGACGCTTGCTTTCGAGGTGCGGATAGAGCCGCTGGGCCAGCTCGCGCGAGTCTTCCAGGGCCACAATGCGCACACCGCGGCCGGACGCCAGTTCCACAAAGGTGGCGGCCATCTTGCCCCAGTCGCGGAACTTAAGCGTACGCTTGCCGAGGCGGCAGCCGGTCACCAGGCCAATGGCATCGGTGGCGCAGCGGTCGATCTCCACGTACGTGATCAGGCGCTTGCGGTCAGCGCCGCGCGGATCTGCGATGCCCAGGCGCGCCAAGCCAAGCAGGGCCATGCGCACACCCAGAATCTGCCCCGCGCACAGGTGCCCGTGGGCCGTTTCGGCCAATCGCAAAAGCTCGTCGAGAGATTCCATCGTTAATCAGCCTTTGGGCTTGCTCGCTTGCGAACCTGCAAATTTGCTACCTGGTTGGCGTGGCAGAGGCCGGCGTCTCCGGCTCATCCCCCGATTCCTCCACCAGCACCGCCGAGCCGGGAATGATGTTATAGCTGACCGCGTCCTTGCCGGCGGGGTGAAAGGTGACGCGCATCGGATCGCGCTGCCACTCCGCGGCGGCGCAGGCCGGCTGCGGGTGATTGGCCGGATCGAAGGCGGAAAGCTTCTTTGAGAGAACCGGCCGCCGCACAGCCAACTGCGCCACCACGGCATAGAGGCTCTTGCCGCTGGCAGTCACCCCGCAGTAGGCGGCGTAGTCGCGAAACCAGACTACCTGGCTCACGCCGGGGTCGTAGTCGGGCAGCTTGAGCGCGGTGACATGGCCGGTGACACGGTCCACAAGAAGCCACGGTCCACGCTGCCAGACCCAGCGCTCCAGCTTGCTGCCGGGGCCTGGCCAATCCCCGGGCAGCGCATCGTTGAGCCTTAAAGCGCGCCGGACCACGAAGCTGCGGTCGGTCACATCATGCGCGTCGCCGGTGGTCCACTCTTTGAGAACGCCATCGACAACCAGCGCGCGAATCTTCAGCTCCGTCTCGCCCGGAGCTGCTCCGGCGGGATCGCCCTCCTGCGAATACGGCACTGGCTTGGCCGCGCCCATGTAGACGCTGTGCCCCTTGCGCGCAGCGGCATGTACCGCAGGCATACCGAATATCAGAACCGCGAGAACCGCAATTCGCAACCTTACGCATCTGCTCACTTCAACTTGCTCCTAGATCTGTGCCGCCTCAACCGCCCGGGCCACGCGGAAGGCCGTGCCTTCGCAAAAATGCGAGGCCAGCACCTGCATCCCCACCGGCAATCCGGCCTTGGTGGCGCCGCAGGGCACGGTCACACCGCAGATGCCGGCCAGACTGGCCGTCACGGTATAGATGTCAGCCAGATACATCGACAGCGGATCGCCGGTCTTCTCGCCCAGCTTGAAGGCGGGCACGGGCGAGGTAGGCGTCACGATGGCATCCACCCCGGCAAAAGCCCGCAGGAACTCCTCGGCCAGCAGACGGCGTACTTTCTGGGCCTTCAGGTAATACGCGTCGTAGTAGCCGGCGGAGAGCGCGTAGGTGCCGAGCAGGATGCGCCGCTTGACCTCGGCTCCAAAGCCTTCGTCGCGGGAGTGCCGGTACATGTCGGACAGGCTGGCGGAGGCGGGCGAGCGGTAGCCGTAGCGGACGCCGTCGAAGCGGGCCAGGTTGGCGCTGGCCTCGGCCGTGGCGACAAGGTAATAGGTCGGGATGGCGTATCTGGTGTGCGGCAGCGTGACCGGCTTTACGGTGCATCCGGCCGCCTTGAGCACGGCGATGCCGGCCTCAATCGCGGCGCGCACCTCCGGGTCTAGCCCCTCTGCGAAGTATTCGGCCGGAACGCCGATACGCAGACCCTCAACAGGCGTGTCGCTCTCCGCGGCGTAGTCCT
>JAJZNH010000773.1 GCA_021811745.1 Acidobacteriota bacterium | reverse complement strand
GCTCTATCTGCCGGTTCTGCGCTGGTGCCTGCGGCACTGGAAGCTGGTGATCGCCCTGAATCTTGCCTTTCTGGCGGTGACGATTCCGCTCTACTTCCGCCTTGGCAGCCAGTTCATGCCCGCGCTTTATGAAGGATCGGCGCTCTACATGCCCAGCGCTTTGCCCGGCATTTCTTTGCCCCAGGCGGTTTCGCTGATGCAGGAGCAGGACCGCATCATTCGTGCCTTTCCTGAAGTCGCCACCGTCTTCGGCGCCGTTGGCAGGTCTGATTCCGCAACCGACAACGCACCCCTGGACATGTTCGACACCACCATCATGCTGCGGCCGCGCTCGGAGTGGCGTGCCGGGATGACCTACGACAAACTGATCAGCGCCATGGACCAGAAGCTGCAGTTTCCCGGCCTCACCAATTCCTGGACCATGCCTGTCCAAAATCGCCTCGATATGGAACTTACCGGCATTAAGACGCCTATGGGCATCAAGATTCAAGGGCCCGATCTTGGCCGAATTCAAGAGATTGGTTCCGAGATGCAGAGCGTTTTGTCGGCGATGCCGGAAACCTCCTCCGTTTTTGCCGAGCGCGTCTCGCAGGGTTTCTATCTGAACATCGATGTGAACCGGCCCGAGGCCGCCCGCTACGGGCTCACCGTCGCCGATGTTCAGGGCGTGATCACTTCGGAGGTCGGTGGAGCCGACATCGCCCAGAACATCGAGGGCCGCGAGCGCTTTCCCATCGCGGTTCGCTACCAGCGCGCCTTTCGCGACGATCCGGCCGCCATCGCGCAGGCGCTCATTCCCACGCCGTCCGGAGAGCAGATTCCCATCGGCGAAGTGGCGCGGGTGTATTTCTCCCGGGGGCCGGCGATGATCCGCGATGAAGACGGCGCGCTCACCGGCTACGTGTATCTGACGCTGAAGACCAGCGACTATGGCAGCTTCGTCAATCGCGCAACGCATTTACTCCGCCAGAAGCTTGCTCTCCCCGCCGGCTATACGTGGAACTGGGCCGGGGAGTATGAGTTCCAGTTACGCGCGCGGCACCGTCTCGAACTGATCCTGCCTATCGTCTTCTTCGTCATCTTCCTGTTACTGTATCTGGTTTTCAAATCGGCTTCTGAAGCCGCAGTGCTGATTCTTCCCACGCTGTACGCCATGTCCGGCGGCCTGTTGCTGCAATGGATTCTCGGCTACAACTTCAGCGTCGCCGTCTGGGTCGGCTATATCGCTTTGTTCGGCATCGCGGTAGAGACCGGCGTCGTCATGGTCGTTTATCTGCATGAGGCATTGAACCACCGCCTGGCTCGTGGCACTCCCCTGGTTGAAGCCGACATTGAGGAAGCGACGATCGAGGGAGCCGTCCAGCGCCTGCGCCCCAAGCTGATGACTGTCACTGCTGTGATCCTGAGTCTCGCGCCGATTCTCTGGGAAACGGGGATTGGCTCCGATGTCATGAAGCCCATTGCTGCACCCATCGTCGGCGGCATGATCACATCCACGATTCACGTGCTGATTCTGGTTCCTGTCTTCTTTCTGTTGATGAAGCGCAGGCAGTTGCGCAGGGGCACGCTCAAACTCGCCTTGGACGCAGATCGCCATGCTGTTGAACAGCAGGTGTCATAAGTCTTTGGGCTGTATCAAGTCGAGGTCAGGGGTCTCCCAGGCCCCAAATGCGGGGGACCCTGCGGCATGCTCAGGGCAGGCTCTGGGCACCCATGTTCCAGGAGCAGGTCAGATTCCCGAACCCGGGCCGCCGGCCGCCGAGCCAGGAAGTTTTCCGGCCTCGGGTTACCCCCGCATCCGCGGATTGATCCACCGGTACACGACGTCGGTGAAGAAGTTCACCAGCACATACGTGAGCCCGATGGCGAGCAAACATCCCTGCACCAGCGCGTAATCTCGATTTGAAATCGCGCTCACCGTCAGCCGTCCCAGGCCGGGCCAACTGAAGATGGTCTCGGTGACGATGGCGCCGGCGAGCAAGGCGCCGAACTGCAGGCCGATGACCGTCACGATGGGCACCATGGCGTTGGGCAGGGCGTGGCGCCAGACCACCGCCGTTTCGCTCAGGCCCTTGGCGCGCGCGGTGCGGATGTAGTCCTGGCCCATTTCTTCAAGCATGGCGGTGCGCACCATGCGGGTGAGAATGGCCGCGAGCGACGCCCCCATGGCGATGGAGGGCAGGACGAGGTAATGCCAGTCGATGGCCCTGCCGGCGCCGGCGTTGGCGCCTGAAACCGGTAGCCATCCCGCCTTGATGGAGAAGATCAGAATCAGCACCGGGCCCAGCGCAATGGCCGGTACCGAAAGCCCGAAAAGCGAAACCAGGGAAAGCAACTGATCGAGCCAGCGGCCGCGCTGGAGAGCCGCCAGGATTCCTGCCGGCAGCGCCAGCACGATGCCCAGCACCAGCGAACTGAGCGTGAGCGCCAGGGTGTAGGGGTAGCGCTGGAGGATGAGGTTCGTGACCGAGTCGTGCAGGCGGATGGAGGCGCCCAGATTGCCGTGCACCACGCCAGCCCAGTAATGCAGGTACTGGATCCCCAGGGGCTGGTCGAGGCCGTACTGATGCCGCAGCGCGCCGAT
>JAJZNH010000762.1 GCA_021811745.1 Acidobacteriota bacterium | reverse complement strand
CGACGTGCACGTGGGCAATTTTGTGGAGACCAAGAAGGCGCGGCTGCGCAGGGGCGCCAAGGCCAACCACCTGACCTACCTGGGCGATGCCGACATTGGCGAAGGAACGAATATTGGCGCCGGGACCATTACCTGCAATTATGACGGCGCGCATAAACACATGACCCGAATCGGGAAGCGCGTGTTTGTGGGCAGCGATACCACACTGGTGGCGCCCATCAACGTGGCCGATGGCGCCTACATCGGCGCGGGCTCGTGCATCACCAAGGACGTACCCGCCGATGCGCTGGCGGTGGGCCGCGGGCGGCAGGTGACCAAGGAAGGCTGGGCGGCGGCGCGGCGGGACAGAAAGAGCTAGCTCACCGCCAGCCGCAGGGCGGTGCAACGTTCCCTCCAGCCGAATCGGCGTCGCTTGCAGCCTCTCCGCAACAGGCTTACCACCTTTGCGTTATAACGCCAGAGATTCGGGCCATTGAGAGGGCGGCATCGGGATGTTAGATTCAGCCATGCCCGGATTGCGTGCAGGCGCATCCCCACGCCGCGCCGGGCGAGTGCGACCGTCGCGGTACGTTCGCAATGCGGCCCGGATCCTCGCCAGAGAAACCGGTCCTGGGACGAGGGAGGCAGCGGTTGGTTGTGCAATTGGCAGGACCTGAAATCTCGCGGCCGCAACCTCCAATGCGCGGCGAAGGTAAACTGCGCACCAAGGATCGCCCGTCCCGCTCTGCCCGTGTTCTGGTAGTGGACGACGAGGCGCATGTCCGTTCCATGGTGAGCTCCACGCTGGAACGGCATGGTTACGAGGTCAAGATGGTCCCCAACGGGCGCGAGGCGCTGGATGCCCTCGCCCGGGACGGCTTCGACCTGGTCCTGACCGATATCGTGATGCAGGATATCAACGGCATCGCGCTGCTCGAGAAAATTCACGGCCAGCATCCCAGCCTGCCCGTGGTCATGGTCACGGCTATTCACGACATTAGCGTGGCTGTCGATGCCATGCGCCGCGGCGCCTACGATTACCTGCTTAAACCCTTCGAGCGCGAACACTTGATCAACACCGTGGAAAGAGCGCTCGAACATCGGCAGATGCTCGAGGAGAGCCAGAACTATCAGCAGAGCCTGGAGCAGATGGTGCGTGCCCGCACCGAAATGCTGCGCCACGCGATGGAAGATCTGGAGCACTCCTACGATGTGACGCTGGAAGCGCTGGGCGACGCGCTCGACCTGAAGGATTCGGAGACCGAAGGCCATTCCAAGCGGGTGACCGCGTATACCATCGCGCTGGCCCGGGCGATGGGCATTCCGCCGGCAGAGATCAAGGTGATCGCGCGCGGCGCTTTTTTGCACGACATCGGCAAGATGGCGATCCCCGACGAGATCCTGCGCAAACCAGGCAAGTTGACGCAGGAGGAGCAGGAAGTCATGCGGGAGCACTGCGCACGGGGCTATCACATGCTGCGCAAGATTCCCTTCCTCGCCGGCGCGGCGGAGATCGTCTTCTGCCACCAGGAACATTACGACGGCAGCGGCTATCCGAGCGGGCTGAAAGGACGCGAGATTCCGGTAGGGGCGCGCATTTTTGCCGTCGCCGATACGCTCGACGCCATCACCAGCGACCGGCCCTATCGCAAGTCGCGCAGCTTCGATGCGGCACGCGAGGAGATCCTGCGTTGCTCGGGCACCCAGTTCGACCCCGCGGTCGTGGAAACCTTCCTGAAGATCCCCAACGAGTTGTGGCAGGAGCTGCGCTCGGAGATCAGCGGCCAGAACAAGCGCTTCTCCACCTTCGAGATGACCCAGCCGGTCAAACCTCCAACTTTCTGAGTCCAAAATTGCGGTAAGCTTGGGAGGTCCACGCCTGGCCTGCCTTTTTGGAGGTCCGAGGGGTGGCGATTCCCTGCCCACCTGGGTAGTCGGAGGAGGTCATTATGCCACCCTTTTCGATCGAAGAAGCACAGGCACGACTGGGCCAGCTCAAGGGCTGGCGCATCGAAGGCGGCCAATTGATGAAGACCTTCGAATTCAAACACTTCCGTGAGTCGCTGGCGTTTGTGAACCGGGTGGGCGCAGCAGCCGAGGACGCCGGTCACCACCCGGACATCGACATCCGCTACAACCGGGTGACGCTGACACTCAGCACTCATGATGCCGGTGGGTTGACGGCAAAGGATTTCGATCTGGCGCTCAAAGCCGATAAGCTGGTGTGACTCTCCGGGCGGGCTGCGCCGGCGAGGACGACTCCAGAAATCGGAAGAAGCTTGTGACCAGCTCGACCGGGCCATTTCATACCTCAATATGATACGCTCAGCTCGCTTCGCGACGGCCTGGCCGTCCTGTCTGGCTCACCCGCATCGCAGTGAGCTATTTTTCTTCTGATTGAGATATTTCTCGTAAATTGATGACAAGTAGAAGGTTATTCGTGGTTTTAGAATACTTATCGGGTCGCCGATCTTGAATGTCTGGGGCGAACGAGAGGCTCATCATGGAGCTTCGGCTGAAAAACATGAAAATTTTGAATTTTGTATTTGCTTTTCCCTGTACCTATGCTATCGTGTATTTATTCCGGTTGTGAGGGCGGCACCAGC
>JAJZNH010000371.1 GCA_021811745.1 Acidobacteriota bacterium | reverse complement strand
GATGAAGGCATCGTTGAGGGTGCGCCCGCGCATAAAGGCCAGCGGCGCAACCTCGATAATGTTTTTTTCGAGCATCTTGTCCACGCGCTCGGGGTCCAGCAGATCATAAAGCGCGTCGTAGAGCGGGCGCAGATACGGATCCACTTTCTCCTGGAGGGTGCCGGGCAGGAAGCCCAGGCGCTCGCCGGCCTCGACCGCGGGCCGGACAAGCACAATGCGGCTTACCTTCTTGGCGTTGATGGCGGCCACAGCCATGGCCACAGCGAGATAAGTCTTGCCGGTACCGGCGGGACCAACGCCAAAGACCATGTCGCTCTGTTCGATGGCCTCGATGTAGCGGCGCTGATTGACGGAACGCGGCTGCACGGCGCGCTTGATGCCCGCCGACCGCTGCTTGCCGGAGTCGGCCAGCGAGCGCAGCGTGGTGGCGGGATCGGCCACCACCAGGCGCAGCATGCCATTCAGTTCGCCATTGTAGGGATTGACGCCCAGGCGGCGGAGGGTCTCGAAATCCTGGAAGATACGCTGGACGCGGGCCACAGCTTCATCTGGTCCTTCCACATGCACGGCGTCGGAGCGGAGATCGATGCGGACACCGAGCGAGTCTTCCATCAGCCTGAGGTTTTCATCGCGAGTCCCGAACAGGGGCTCAAGATTGGGCGTGATCTCCAGAGCGATCTTCAAAGGATTCAACTACCTCCTGAAGGTAAGTTTCAGTTAAAGTTACCCGGCGCACGCACGCAGCGTGCCGGAAGACATGGGAGAAAGCGCTTGATTTTAAAGGAAGATGAAGCGCAACAGGCACGTTCCAGCTGAAGCTTTGAACTGGCTTGCTGAACCGCGGATTGGTGATGGCAACCAAATCGGGTATCTGCGGAGAGAGTAGCGCCAAAGGAACGGCGGCGTCAATCCGCGCCCTATAAAATATTTGATGCGCTCGGTGCCTCGGCGGATACCCCCGGGGTGGCGTCGCGGGAGCGTCAGGTCTCGTCCGGGGGGATATCGAAGCTGACCAGTTCAGAGCGGAAGCCGCGCGTGCGCACCGCGCCGTAGGTAACGCCAGCAACCAGCCAGATGATTCCCACCACAAAGGCGGGGCGGCTGAGGTTGACCCAGAGAAAGCCGCAGATCACGAAGCCAAGAACCGGCGCGGCCAGCACGAAGGGATTTCTGGTCCGCTCCCGGTGCCAGGAGTGAATGAACGACGCGGCATTTACGCCCATAAACGCCATCAACGCGCCAAAGTTGAGGGCCTGCGCGCCAATCTCGTAAGCCCCACCGCCCAGCCTCGACTGGAAAAACTCAAGTATGCCGGCTCCGGCCAGCGCCAATGCTCCCACCAGCACAATGTTGTTGCGGGGGATGTGGCGGCGAGGTTCAATGGCTCCAAAGAAGGATTTTGGCAGGGCGTTGCTGCGCCCCATGCCGTAGAGCAGGCGGCCGGCGGCAAGCTGCGCGCCCATGCCGGAGCCGAGGTTGGCCACCATCAGCGTGATGTTGATGGTCTCAAAGAGAAACAAGCCGCCTACCCGGCGCGACACCAGCGCAAAGGCCGTCTCAACCTGGCCTTCGGGAAAGGGCTTCGATCCCCAAACGAGTTGCGCCGCGTAGACTTCGAGCGCGGAAAGAAAGCCGGCAAAGACACAAAGCAAAACTGTTGCAAGCAGGATGTTACGGCGGGGATTCTCGGCTTCTTCAGAGAGCGTGGAGACGGCGTCGAAACCGATGTAAGTGAGTACAGCCACCGAAGTTCCAGCAAAGATGCTGGAGGGATGAAAGGTGGCCGCATCATAAAACGGGTGGATGAAGAAGCCGGGGTTTTGGTGGACGCCCCAGACGGCGCGCGCGACGCTGGCGAGAAAGAGGATGACAACCAGCATCATGCCGGCGCAAAGCACTTCATTCAGCCGCGCCGAGGTTTTGATGCCGCGCAGGTTGGCCCACGTAAAGAAGCCGGCGAAGATGAGGATCCAGGCATAGAAATTGAGGCCGGGAACCATGACCATCGCGGTCTTGGCGCAAAAGGCCGCGCAGATGAGCGGATTGAGCAGGTAGTCCATCACCATGCTCCAGCCGACCACATAGCCGAGAGCGGGGTGAATCTCCTGGCCCACGTAGGTGTAAGCCGACCCGGCGCTGGGATAGACGCGCGCCATCCGGCCATAGCCAATGGCCGTAAAAAGCATCGCCACCATGGCGAGAAGGATGGTGGTGACCACATGGCCGTGCGCCTTGTTGCTGATGACGCCATAGATGCCCATGGGCGCCGTAGGCTGCACGATCACCATGCCGATGATGATCAGGTTCCACAGGCCCAGAGCACGCCGGAGCCGGACTGCTTCTCCGGCCGGTGGAGCGGATGCGGTGCTCGCTTGTTCCGGTGGCGTCATGGCGGGCTCGTGGGAAGATTATCATCCGGCGGCAAATATTTTCCGATGGCGCGGGTGTTGTGTCCATTTGCTTTCAGGCATACGCTTGGATCGCCGGCGGGTTCATCCGGCGAAAGGGGAAGGCTTATGAACTGGACGCAGCTTCTCACGAACGAAATCGAGAGCTCCTATTCAACCACGGCGAAGCTCTTGGAGAAGGTAGAT
>JAJZNH010000886.1 GCA_021811745.1 Acidobacteriota bacterium | reverse complement strand
ATCCAGGCAGAAAAAGCTGTAGGCTAGGAGCTAAAGCTCGGACTCATGACAGATCGCACCGCACAGCCCGGCTCCATCCTCCGCGGCGTCCGCGTGATCGACGGCGGACTCGCTTCGGAGCTGGAGTATCTCGGGGCCAATATCAACGGCCCGCTCTGGTCCGCGCACGTGCTTGAAGACGCGCCAGATCTGGTCGCTGCCGCGCATCGCGCCTACATCGAGGCGGGCGCCGAGTGCATCGCCACGTGCAGCTACCAGGTCTCGCGCATGGGCTACGCGGAGATCGGCCTGCCGCTGGAGCGTGCCGATGCGGCGCTGCTCAAATCAGTTGCGCTGGCGCGCTCCGTCGCGGCGGAGTTCCCCGGACGCCGCGTCCTCATCGCCGGATCGCTTGGACCCTACGGCGCAGCGCTCCACAACGGAGCCGAGTATCACGGCAGCTACGCATGCTCCTACAGCGAATTAGTCGAGTTCCATCGCCAGCGTATCCGCGTCTTTGCCGATGCCGGCCGAGAGCAAGCTCCCGATCTTCACCCCGATCTGCTCGCCTTTGAAACCCTGCCTTCGCTTGAAGAAGCCCTTGCCATTGGCGAAGCTTTGGCTCCCTGGCCGGAGCTGCCTGCCTGGTTCAGCTTTACCTGCCGCGATGCTCAACACGCCGCTCACGGTGAGCCGCTCCGCGACTGCGCCGCCGCGGTCGCCCGGTTCCCGCAGACCGTTGCCATCGGCGTCAACTGCGTTCCCCCGGCATGGCTGCCATCGCTCATTGCCGAGCTGCGCGCCGCCTCGGACAAGCCGGTCCTCGTCTATCCAAACTCCGGTGAGGGGTGGGACGCGGCGAATCGGTGCTGGACCGGAACAAGCGATCCGGCGGAGTTTGGCTCCATGGCGGCAAATTGGTTCGCCGCCGGCGCGCAGATCGCCGGTGGCTGTTGCCGCACCCGCCCAGCGCACATTCGTCAGGTGGCGCAGGCAGCCCGTCTGTTGTGAAGTTGCGCCGGATACCGGACCGGCTGCCGTACGGTCCTCCAGTTCCCGCATGCGAAGAGGCCGAATCCGCAAGCTCAGAACAAATTCCGAAAGTTACACCAGCTTGAGCGCCGCCGTTCCCTTGCGCCGCGGCACAAACCGCTCAGCGCGCCAGACCACTGAAAGCCCTTCGAGCTTCACAATCCTGCGAATCTGCCCTCGCGCGTGCTCGGCCCACGGCCCGCGATTATCCACCCGCAGATACGCATGCCAGTGGCGCAGGGCCTGGCGCTGTTGGCCTTTGCGCTCATACGCCAGAGCCAGGTTATAGTGGGCATCGGCGTAGCGCGACGAGAGCTCCACGGCCCGGCTATACGCGGCGATCGACTCATCCAGCCGTCCCAGTTCATCCAACACGTTGCCCAGGTCAAAGTACGCCAGCACGTATCCCGGATCGGCTTCGGTGGCGCGGCGGTAATACTCTTCCGCACGGCCATATTGTTGAAGATGAAAGCACACAGTGCCCAGGTTGATGTAGGCCGCGGCATACTTCGGATCAAGCTTCACAATCTCTTCGTAAAGAGCAATAGCCCGCTGTTTCTCGCCGGCCTCCTCGGCCTGCACCGCGGCCAGGAAGCGCTCCTGCACGCCGTGCGCATCCGGCGCGGCCGGCCGCCGCAGCGGCGACGCCTCTGACAACACCGTCGGCCGGTCCGCTCCCTCCGTATGCTCAGCGCGCTCGAAGTCAAAGAGCAACTGGCGGCGAATCGGATCCACCATCGCGCCGCTATGGCGGAAGGCAAGCCGTGCTCCCGTCCGCACCAGCGATGCCTCCAGAAGCGGATTCTCCATCCCGGCTACAGCCTTCATTGCCAGAATTGAATGCCGGATCGAGGACGCAGGCACGTCCTCGGCACGCAATGCGCGCAGAGTTCGCAATTGTCCAAGATCCTGGAAGGTGTATGTCTGCCGTTGAGGAATCAACCCGGCCCGCTCCCACCCCTGCAACTGGCGGGAACTGATCTGCAAGATCCGTAATACGTCCTGGCGGCTATAACTGGTCACTCTTGCATGCTCCCACAGTTGATACGGCACGGCCTCGGGCTTGAACTCGCGTTCTGAACTCGGTTTCTGAACTCGAATTCCTGGCTCAGGTCCTGGACGTAGCTCGTGGAACAGTTACGGAGGAACCGCTCTTGCTCAAGATTATGCCAAGAGTTTGCGTGGATAAGCAGGCCCTAACCGCCCCTGCAACAAAAAAGTGGTGGATAACCGGTACATGATTTGGTTCACCTGGACCAATCCGCCACTTTTGCAGTTCTCAGCCGGGTTTCTGGGCGCGCCGGCCGAAGCTCACGCTCAACCGGTCCTTTCAAGCGCACAGGGTGACGATCGATATGCACTGAAACACTACCTGCTATGCGATGCTGCCATTCGGGTCTTTCTCGTGCGCCGCAAGAAGGTGGGTGACTTCCTCGTGCGCCGGCAATGACGATTGCGCACCCTTGCGCGTGACCGAAATCGCGGCAGCCGCGGCGGCATAGCGCGCGCTGTCTTCAACACTGAGGCCACGAAGCTGCGCGACGGCAAAGGCGCCGTTGAAGGCATCGCCAGCAGCCGTCGTGTCAATGG
>JAJZNH010000865.1 GCA_021811745.1 Acidobacteriota bacterium | reverse complement strand
AGAAGCTTTGCTCGTCCGAACCGCGCATGATCCCGGCAGAAGCCAGTGCCGCATTGGACAACCGGTCCTGCACCGCGGAAGCCCGGTTCTGAACGGCTGCCGCCGGCCTTACTGCTCCACCCCGTCGGCGCTGTACGACAGCACTTCACGGCTCTCCGTGTCGTAATTGCAGTCGACCGTGATCGGGTGAAAGTTGCCGAAGCCGTCGGAGACGCTTGCCTGAGTGGAATACAGGGTCAGCACGCCGGGAGCGGAGACCGCGGGCCTGAAGCTGGCGAAGCGGGGCGTAAGCGTATCGGTTTGCGTCCAGTGGAAGCGGTGATGGGTGACGGAGCGGATGTAGTCGTCGACTCCGTCGCTACATTTTTCCGCCGCCAGCAGGCCGTATCTCTCGTCAAGGGCCTGGGCGTTGTTCACCAGGGAAGGACTCTCGACGGCCAGCGGTCTATAGGAATCGTAGCCCCTGTAGTTGGAACGGGAATCGTGGACCAGCACCACCACGAACAGCAGCAGAACCAGCGCGCTGATCAGCCCCAGAGCCACCTTGGTTTCGCGAGCCGGGGGGATGACGGCGCCGGTGAGTTCCCACGAGCGGGCAAACTGCTCGACCGTACACTCCTCGGTTGTGAAGCCGCCGGGCGAACTAGACCAGCGTACGAACAGAAGATTTTGGGGGGGATCGGTAAGATAGACCTCGCCAAGAATGCCGTCCACCTTGCGCCTTGCCTGCGAACCAACCGCGGGGAAACCGGGGCCCATGGGCAATCCTCCCAGGATCGTGCGCGCAAAAGCGGTTTGCGCGGTGGCTTTCATCATAGCGCCGTTGCAGAAAGGCTGGCGAGCGATTTCTCTGCCAGCTCTTGCCGTATTCTAATCAGAACCGTGACCAGACTCGAAAACTTTCGCCTGGTGGTTTTTCGCGCAGTTGCGGAGGAGTTGAACTTCCGCAAGGCGGCCGAGCATCTCTACCTGACGCAGCCCGCGGTGAGCCTGCAGATCAAGGCACTTGAAGAAGACCTGGGCGTGCAGCTCTTCGATCGCACCGGAAACTCGATCACGCTCACTGCGGCGGGGCGAGTTCTGCTGGGCTTCGCAAGCCAGTCCGGCGAGCTGCTGCTGGCCGCCGAGCAGGAAATCGCCGCGCTCCACGGCGTGCATGCCGGCAACCTCGCGCTCGGCGCCTCCACCACCATCGCTCAGTACGTGCTGCCGGGACTGCTGAGCGGATTCCGCAAGCTGCATCCGCGCGTGCACCCAACGCTGGTCAGCGGCAATACCGAGAAGATCGTCGAAGCGGTGGAAAAGCACACCGTCGCGCTGGGACTGATCGAGGGACCGGCCCGGAACCGGCACGTGAAAACAGAGCCGTTCCTGCAGGATGAACTGGTGCCGATCGTGGCGGCCTCCCATCCCTGGGCGGCTCGCGATCCAATCTCCTGCGCCGAATTGGGCGCCGCGCCCCTGCTGATGCGCGAGCGCGGCTCCGGCTCGCGCCGCGTAGTGGAAATGGCGCTCGAGCGGCAGGGCCTGAAGCGAAGCGCCCTCAAAATTGCCATGGAACTCGATTCTACCGAGACCATCAAATCGGCCGTGGAAGCAGGGCTCGGCATCGGCTTCGTCTCCCGCTGCGCCCTCGTCCAGGACCTGCGCATGGGGCAGGGCTTCAACATCGTCAGGGTCGAAAGCCTGCGGATTCTGCGCGAATTTCTCGTCGTGCAGCCCGCCGGGCCGGCCCCGCATGGGCTGGCCATTGAGTTCCGCAGGTTTCTCTGCACGCAAACTTCAAGAAACCCAAGGAGCGGCAGAAAGCCTGCCCAGGGGCTGCATTAAGCGGAGCGGCTTCGCGGTTTCCACCCCCGGCCGAATGCCTCTAGGCGATCACCGCCACTTTGAGCTGCTTGCCGATCCTGACGGTGAGCTCGCGCGGGCGTGACTCGATCGTGAACCATTGCTGCGTGATCTTTTCGTTGTCGATCGTTACCCCGGCGCGAATTTGCCGCTCCGCCTCGCTGCGAGACGCCTTCATCCCCAGGCGCACAATCAGCCGCGCCGTATCGATCGGCACGCTCATGGCCGGGTTCCCTTCGGCCTGCTCCAGGGATGCCGCATCCATCCTCGCCACATCCCGGATCGAGATGAGCACTTTCTCCACATCCGACGGCAGCTCCCGCTGCTGGAACATCCGCGCCCAGTTCGCCTCCGCTTCCTCGGCCGCCGCAGCTCCGTGAAAGCCGGCCGTGACCGTCTGCGCCAGTAGTTTCTTCATCGCCATCGGATGCGCTCGCCCGGCGGAAACGTCTTCCCGATAGGCCTCCACCTGCGAACCGCGCAGGTCCGTCAGCAGAAAAAAATACTTCCACATCAGCTCGTCGTTGATCGACATCAGCTTGCCGTACATCTCCTGCGCCGGCTCGTTGATGCCGATGGCGTTGCCCAGCGACTTCGACATCTTCTGCACGCCGTCGAGCCCTTCCAGGATGGGCGTCATCAACACAATCTGCGGCTTCTGCCCGTAGTGGCGCTGCAACTCGCGCCCGCACAGCAGGTTGAACCTCTGGTCGGTGCCGCCCAGCTCCACATCGCAGTTGAGCGCCACCGAGTCG
>JAJZNH010000036.1:1899-2604 GCA_021811745.1 Acidobacteriota bacterium | reverse complement strand
TCCTGCCAGCCCGGCGTCTCCCGCGTGTATCCGGGAGTGCTTGCATTCGCGACGTTGTTGGCCACCACGTTCAACGCCGCCTGATCGGTGTCCAAAGCCTGCGTGATCAGGCTGAAGGCGGAGCTAATTGTTCCCATGCCTGCTCTCCATCACCGTCCATCCGCAGCCGTCGGATTCCGCTTGCCCGTACTCCAGCCACCCTTCGCGCAACTCGCGCAAGCGGCGCATGACGTTCAAATTAGCGCGGGTCGCACCCAGAACACGTTCCAGCACCGCCATCTCCCCTGCGGCCTCGCGCGCCTGGCAAGCCAATGCCCTTCGCCGCGCCGTGTGCATGGCTTCCAGATCGCGGTTCAGCGTCTGGCACGACCACGCCAACTCCTCCAGCCTGTCCGCGTCCAGAAGAGCGAGCGCCCGCGATGTCTCCTCTACCAGCTTCCTCAGCGTCGGCCGCTCCCCGCGCTCTTCCATCGCATGCATCGCTCGCCTTCCTTTCGTGCCCGCCGCGTTCCATCCCTGCCGTATCCGCCGCGCGGATCAGCGGTGAATCAACCGTGGATCAGCGCGCCGTTCCCAGCATGGCATCCACCAGCTTCGAAGCCACCGCCGGAGCCGGCACGTGGTAGTTTCCCGCCGCCAGCGCCGCCTGAACCGCAGCCACCTTGTCCGCGCGCACGCCGGCTTCCAACACCGCTTGCGAGACTG
>JAJZNH010000036.1:0-1889 GCA_021811745.1 Acidobacteriota bacterium | reverse complement strand
CTGCTCAGCGTCGCCTGGTCCGCGCCCAGAAACTTCTCCGCCGAGGCCGAGCTGCCCTTCGGTGCGCCGGCCACGGGCGCCGCCTGAGTGGCCCCAAGAATTGATCTCAATGCATCCAGACCGTTGCGAATGTCCATACACATAGCCCCTTACTGGGCTCTATCGGCAAATCTGCCGAGAACTGTAGCTATCGAGGTGATTTCAAAGCGATTTTGTTTTGTAAATTGCGGGTTCCCTGCGCGGCTTTGTTTTTGGCGCCGGAATGGGAAAGATTCTGGACGATGCTGTCCGCGATTCCAAAGCCTCCCTGTTCGCTCAAGGCGCGTCCCAACGCCTCCGAAGCAAATTCCTCCAGCGCTCCGCCCGAACCGGAATCGTCCTCCACGCCCCCATCCTCACCGGTCAGGCCGTCGCCCGCCGTCAACGGCTTCAAGAGTTCCTTCATGATCATGGCCTCAAACTCATGAGCCGCGTGGACTAACCGGGGCGAAGGAACACTCTGCGCCTGCCTCGTCGTCGCAATTCCGCCGATCGACCCAATCTGCATCTTCAAGCACCTCGCTCCAAGTCCCTACGACCCTGTCTCACAGCACTTCCAGATCGGCCTCCAGAGCGCCGGCCTCCTTCATCGCCTGCAGAATCGAGATGACGTCGCGCGCTCCCGCTCCGATCCGCTGCAACTCCTCGACCAGGTCCTCCACCGTCGCTCCTTCTTTCAGCTCGATGCGGTTCACCGGCTTGTCGTCAGACTGCACCGTGGTCTGCCGCACCACCTGCGTGGTTCCGGAGGAGAAGCCGTTGGGCTGCGAGACCTCGACCTGGGAGATCACATTCACGCTCAGCCCGCCGTGCAGGATCGAAACCGGCTGCAAGCGCACCGTCCCGCCAATCACCACCGTTCCGGTCCGTTCGTCCACGACCACACGAGCGCGCGGATAGACTTCAACCTCAGTGCCTTCGACGCGGTCAAGCAGGGCCGCCACGTCCTGGCCCGGCATTACGGCAACGGCCACACGGCGGCTGTCGATGGCGCGCGCGCTGGTCCGCCCCAGTGTCCTGTTGATGGCCGCCGCCATCTGCTCGGCGGTATGGAAGTCGGCGTTGTTCAGCACAATATCGATGGTGTGCAGATTCTTGAGATCGAAGGGCACGGGCCGCTCCACCAGCGCTCCGTCGGGAATCCGTCCCGTGGTGGGATGATTCATCTGCTGGGCATTGCCCGCCGCCGCGACCATGTACCCGCCCAGCACCAGCGAGCCTTGGGCCTGCGCATAGATCTGCCCATCCGGCCCGTAGAGTGGGGTCATGAGCAGGATGCCTCCTTCCAGCGAGCGCGCATCGCCGGCCGAGGAGACCGTCACATCGATCTTGGATCCGGGCTGGCTGAAGGGCGGCAGCGTGGCCACCACAAAGACCCCAGCCATGTTCTTCACCTGCATGTTCATGGCGCTCAGGGTGCCTGTCTGCGGAACGGTGATCCCCATCCGCTCCAACACTGAAAGCAGCGTCTGTGCGGGAAAGACCGTCTGCTGGCTGTCGCCGGTGCCCCGCAGTCCGACCACCAAGCCGTAACCCACAAGCTGGTTGTCGCGAATTCCTTCGATGCTCGCCACATCCTTCACCCGCGCCAGCCTCTGCGCGGGCGCTGGCTCGGGCCACGCCGGCAAGGCAGCCAGCACCAACGCCAGGCCTGCCGCAAGCATGACCCTCGCCGCAACGAACCCCCGGGATTCGAGCTTTCGCGTTCCCCGCACCCATCTCCACATCGGCAACCTCAACTCTTGTTCTTTCTCCCAGTTCCCTGGTCCCTGACCCCTATTCGCTGTTCCCGGCCTTCAAAACACGATCAGCCGCTGAA
The DNA here is from genome assembly GCA_021811745.1 of Acidobacteriota bacterium. The sequence goes on along the minus strand of JAJZNH010000036.1, from coordinate 31 downwards.
GGAAACGCACCAGCGGACTTTGCCGGTAGGT
>JAJZNH010000983.1 GCA_021811745.1 Acidobacteriota bacterium | reverse complement strand
GGGTGCTGGCGTTTCCTTGTGCTCAATCACGATCAGCCGGCGATTGGGCGAGACCTGAACGCTGAGGATTTCCGAATCGAAATTGAGATAGGGATAAAGGACGAGAGACTGGTCGGTGAGGAAGAGGGAGTTGCGGATCCGCACGAGAAACTTGCGGTCGGGCAACGCCCAGAGGTACCGGCCGTGGTCATGCATGCGCCAGTCCGCGTGCCGCACGACCTTTCCGGTGCGCAAGTCCAGCACATCGGCTCGAATTTCCTGATCGGCGTCGTCATTCTGGTCCGACGGGAGACGCCGCAGAAGGCCAAAGGCGTGAAAGGTGAACAATATGTGGTTGTCGTCAATAAAGTCGAGCGAGGAGGAGGAAAAGCGATACGTGAGGTAAAAGCTGCTGGGGGGCAGATAGCCGAGGGGGGCCACCGGGATGCGCACAGCCGGCTGGAGTTCCGGCGGCGGCCTGTGCGTCGCCGCCGAGGAATGGGGTCCGCAACAGAGTCCGCAGAGAAGCGCAACCGCGATCAAACCCGAACCCGCGCATGTTCGCATCGGAAGACTCCCGCATCCATTGTCATCGTGGAGCCGAGATGGAGCAAGAAGAGCCATTCCTGTGACATTTGACGTAGCGGCTCATTGTGCGTATAAAACTTTGGTCGAAAGGTTATGTTGGCGCCGCCGCCGAGCCGGGGCGACGCCGAAGCAAATCCACCCTATGGCCCGCATGCAGGAAGCTAAAAATTCGTCCACGGTTCGCCGTTCAACCCGCGCCGCGGCTGCCCCCAAGCAGGCCGCCAACGGCGCCCAGCAGCGCATGCTTCAGGACTACCAGAATGCCCTCCAGCTGATGCAGGAGAACAAATTTGAGAAGGCCCGCGTTCTGCTGGAAAAGATCATTCCCGATGCGCCACCGGAGATTCTGGACCGGGCGCGCGTCTACCTGGTCGCCTGCCAGCGCAACAGCCGCGCAGTGACGCTGACCTTCAGCACCCCGGACGAGCAGTACGATTACGCAATCTCGCTGCTCAACGCCGGATCGTATGAGGAGGCGCGCGACCAGTTCGAGGCCATCCTGAAAGGATCGCCCCGTGCGGATTTCGCCCATTACGGGATGGCGCTGCTGTGCAGCATGACCGGACAGGCGGAGGAGTCGCTGGATCATCTGGGAAGAGCGATTGAGATCAATCCGGCCTGCCGCATCCAGGCGCGCAGCGATCCGGATTTCGTCGATATGGCCGATGACCCTCGTTTCACCGAACTGCTGTATCCAGACCTTGGATAGACCTCCGCCGGGCCGCGGAGGTTTAGACTCATGACTGGACCACTGACTCTGTGACTGATACGGCCACGCAATTGATTTCATCTCCCGGTTTTCGAGTTCTGGCCATCGGCGGCGGCACCGGGTTATCCACGCTGCTGCGGGGACTGAAACAAAGAGTCCCGCATGGACCTGGCCGAATCGCGGCCCCCGGCAAGACACCCCACATCTCCGACCTGTCGGCCGTAGTCACCGTTACCGACGACGGGGGGTCCAGCGGCCGCCTGCGACGCGATTTCAACATGCTGCCGCCGGGCGACCTGCGCAACTGCATGGTGGCGCTCTCTGAGGACGAGCGGCTGATTTCGCGGCTCTTTCGCCATCGGTTCCGGACGGGCGGCGAACTGGAGGGCCACAACTTCGGCAATCTGTTTATCGCGGCGCTGACCGAAATGACGGGCGATTTCGCCCAGGCTGTCAGGCTGGCTGCGGAGATTCTGGCGACGCGTGGGCATATCTATCCGGCAACGCAGGCCAATGTGACTCTGGCGGCGCGGATGGAAGACGGCTCGGTGGTGCGCGGAGAAACGAACATCACGGCCAGCCGCCAGCGGATTGTGGAACTGATGCTGGAGCCGGCAGCGCCGCCGCCTCCGCCTGAAACGCTGCAGGCCATTGCGGCGGCGGATATCGTCACGGTCGGCCCGGGATCGCTTTACACCAGCATCATCACCAATTTGCTGGTTCGCGGGATACCGGAAGCTCTGGCGGCAACCAGCGCCACGCGGGTTTTCATCTGCAACCTAATGACGCAGGCCAACGAGAGCCTGCACCTGACCGCGTCGCAGCACATCGAGCGAATCTACGAGCACGCCGGACGGCCGATCTTCGATTTCGCGCTGATCAACACGGCGCCGGTATCGGCGCAACTGAGGGAGCGTTATGCTGCCGAGGGCGCCGAGGTCACGGTGGCCGATGTCGACCGCATTAAGGCTCTCGGCATCCAGTGCGTGACCGGCGATTTTGCCGATGAAGGCGATGTTCTGCGTCATGCAGCCGACCGCGTGACAGACGCCCTGCTTTCGCTGCCCATCCGTGCAACGGCCGCCACTCGCTGAACGACGGCGACGTTACTTCTGAATTTTGTAGGCGCTGGATGAAACCTTTTTGCCCACTTGCTTCGGCGTGGGGAGCTGACCTGTGTTCCAGCCACCGCCAAGGGCCTGAATGAGTTGCACCGATGCAGTCATTTGATCGACCTCCAGAATATTGAGCGCCTGCTGATCGCCGAGAACCGTATCCTGCGCGGTAACAACATTGACGTAAGGATCAAGGCCGGACTTGTAGCGCTGCATTTCGA
>JAJZNH010000646.1 GCA_021811745.1 Acidobacteriota bacterium | reverse complement strand
ACCACAGTGCTGGCGCCCACCGGCACCATCGGCTTCATGATGGACTGCGACACCACCGGCATCGAGCCCGACCTTGCCCTGGTCAAATACAAGAAACTGGTCGGCGGCGGCATGATCAAGATCGTGAACAACACCGTGCCTACCGCGCTCTTCAAGCTGGGCTACTCGAATGACGAGGTCAACGCCATCGTCAGCTACATCGACGCCACCGGCACCATCGAGGGCGCGCCCGGCATCGAGCCCGAGCACCTTCCGGTCTTCGACTGCTCCTTCAAGCCCGCCAAGGGCACCCGCTCCATCCACTACATGGGCCACATCAAGATGATGGCGGCTACCCAGCCCTTCCTCTCCGGCGCCATCTCGAAAACCGTGAACCTGCCCCACGAGGCTGGCGTCGGCGACATCGCCGAAGCCTACGCAGAGAGCTGGCGCCGCGGCATCAAGGCGGTGGCCATCTACCGCGATGGTTCCAAGGGCACACAGCCGCTCAACACCAGTGCGGAAACCAAGCGCGAGCTCTCGGCTCTCGATATTGCCGGTGCGCGCGTGCTTGCTCACCTGGCTTCCGCACAGCCAGCCGCCGAAGCCGACCTGAAGACGCTCAACACGTCTGACCGGGTCGAGGTACCGGCAAAGCAGATTCTCGCGGCCGCCCAGGCTTTCCAGAACGCACTCGAGGAGATCGCCAATGCCGCGGCCGTTCCTTTGCTCACTCCCACGCCCACCATGCAGCCGCGCGAGCAGGAGCAGGACCTCAATGCCCCGCCTCGTGCCGTGCGCCATCGCCTGACGGAGGAACGTGCTTCGATTACCCACAAGTTCTCCATCGCCGGCCACGAAGGCTACATCACCGTGGGTCTCTATTCCAACGGCCAGCCCGGCGAAATCTTCATCAAGATGGCCAAGGAAGGCTCGACGGTTTCAGGCCTGATGGACGCCTTCGCCACCTCGGTTTCGCTGGCCCTGCAGCATGGAGTGCCGCTCAAGATCCTCTGCGAAAAGTTCGCGCACACGCGCTTTGAGCCAAGCGGCTGGACGCAGAACGAGCAGATCGGCTACGCGAAGAGCCTCATGGACTACATCTTTCGCTGGCTGCATCTGCGCTTCCTCTCCGGCCAGCAGCTCATGCTGTTCGCCGGACTGGCGCCCAGCGCTCCGCAGTTGCCGGCATCGCCCACCATCCTGCCCGAGACGGAGTCCGAAGAGAATCCTGACGCCCGCGAACATCTGGCTAGGCTGGCGGAAGAGGTGGCCAAGCGGCTCAGCAAAGTCAGCAGCCATCCCGCGGGCGCCGGCGGCGGAGGCATCGCCCCGGAGGCGCAGTCGTGGAAGTTGTCCGAGTCCAATGAATCTGGAATGCCGAGCCTGAAAGATCGCGGCATCTACCACGCCGCCGAAGCCATGCGCGACATGTACGAGATGGGTGACGCGCCAAGCTGCCCCACCTGCGGCGCGATCATGGTCCGTAACGGAAGTTGCTACCGCTGCATGAGTTGTGGAAGCACATCGGGATGCAGTTAGTTCCCTCTCGTGTGGAATTGCGCTTGGTTGTGGATTCACCTTGAAATTGAACGCTTGACCGAAATAGGTGAAAGAAAGTCTGCCCCATTAAAAGTTGGAAGCGGGAACGGGGATGCCACATCCGAAAGTGGTGGGGTGAGGCCATGAAGAGGAAACTCTTGGGCTTCACCCAATCGCAATGATCGTGCGCCAGCGTAGCCAGGGTGCTCCGGCGGAATCGTTCGAGTTGCCGGGCATATTCTCATGGACTACACTTAGCTCGTTCGGGTTATGGGGCCTTTATGCGTAAGGCGATGCTCATATCGCTCGCGATTTTGCTTGCCGTTCCTTCGACCTTTGCCGCGAAACGCGTGACCGTAGCGCAGTTGGATCATGTGATCGTTTCTTCGCGGAAAAAGAAGGATTCCAAGGTTGCCGAGAGCCTCAACGGCCTGCAACTCACGCAGCGGTTGAGCGCCAAACGACTGGCCGCTTTTGAAGCGGCGCTTCCCGGACCCAACTCCCGCCGGGCCCTGGTGGCGCTCGCCGATCAGGCGATCTTCCTCGATCCCCCATCCGAGGAAATCTCCAATCGGCCGGCACCCGACATAGCCGAGCAGCGCGCCATCGCTGCCAAATCCGTCGATTATGTCAAAGCCACGCTGCAACAGCTCCCCAACCTCTTTGCGCGTCGGGATACGATCCGGTATGAAGATATGCCCGCCGGTCTGCGTGCCGCCAATGTGAATGCGCTGCTTCCTTTCCAGCCGCTGCATCCGGTCAGCCGCTCCATTGCAACGGTCCTCTACCGGGATGGCCAGGAAATCGTGCAGACTGCGGCAGAGCAAGGCGGCTCAACTTCGGCAACCTCTGGCTTGAACACCTCCGGCGAATTCGGGCCTATCTTCTCCGTCGTCTACGGAGATCTGCCCAAGAGCAACCTGGCATGGAGCCACTGGGAGCAGGGCGACACCGGCCTGGAGGCAGTCTTCCATTTCGCGGTGCCCAAGGCGGCGTCGCATTATCAGGTCGAATTCTGCTGTATTCGCGGCCGGATTTTCCAGCAGTTCACCGCGTACCACGGCGAGCTTACCATCGATCCCTCCACTGGAAC
>JAJZNH010000053.1 GCA_021811745.1 Acidobacteriota bacterium | reverse complement strand
GCGCGAAAGCCTGCTCCACTTCGGCCGCCGTGAGGTGATGAACATCGAAGGCCTGGGCGAAGCCGCGGTGCAGCAGTTGCTCGATCGCGGCATGGTGCGCAGCGTGGCCGATCTGTACAAGCTCACCAAGGCGCAGTTGGCGGGACTGGAGCGCTTTGCCGAGAAGTCCGCCGGCACGCTCATCAGCCAAATTGAAGGCTCAAAGCATGCAGGTCTTGCACGCGTGCTGATGGGCCTGGGTATTCGCTTTGTGGGTGAGCGTACGGCGGAGTTGCTGGCTCAGGAGTTCGGCTCTATCGATGCGCTGATGTCCGCTACGGCCGAGGAGTTGGAGCGCGTGGAGGAAGTGGGTCCGCGCATCTCGCAGGCGATTCTTGAATTCTTCGCGCAGCCCGCGAACCGGGCGCTCGTCGCGAGCCTCAGGCATGCCGGGGTCGACATGACCGCCGAGAAGAAGCAGCGCTCGGGGCAATTGGCGGGACTGACCTTTGTGCTTACCGGGACGCTGCCTCATCTGACGCGCGGCGAGGCCAAAGCGAAGATCGAAGCGGCGGGCGGCAAGACCGCCGGTTCCGTCAGCAAGAAAACCAGCTTTGTCGTCGCAGGCGAAGAGGCCGGCTCCAAGCTCGACAAAGCGCGCGAACTCAAGGTTCCGGTGATCGATGAGGACGGCTTGCTGGCAATGATTGAAGCGGGAACAGCGAGGGAGTAGAAGCCATTCCTGCAGATCAAGGGACCGGCCGCCATCGTTGGAAGGCGCTGCCTTTGTCCAGCTTTTCAAACTCCGCGCCGCCGCATCACTGCCTCGGCGCGAAGTATCCCTTCTTGGCCCGCACGATGTAGTGCCGGTCGGTGCAGTAGAGGTAAATACTTCGGAATTGGCCGTTGTACTTGAAATCGGCCGGGGTGTAGTTCAAGGCGTATTGGCTGCGTAGTTCTTCCTCGATGGAGTGGAAGCTCTTTGACATTTCCTCGACGGACGGAGGAAAGAAGACCTTGCCGCCGGTATCCTCTGACATCTGAGCCAGCACTTTATCTCCCGGTCCGCGGCTGGGCGTCCAGTTGGTGCTGATTGCGTAGATGGTTGTCTCGGCGCGCAGGCACTCGCTGATGGCTTCTTTTTCGTAGACGCGGCTCTGATCGTCGTCACCGTCTGAGATCAGAATCATGACTTTGCGCACCGGTTCGGCGCCGCGCTCGGTGCGCAATTTGTCGTGGCAGGCCGTGTAGACCGCGTCGAAGAGCGCCGTACCGCCGCCGGGGCGCAGCTTTTCGATGCCCGAGGTCAGGCCGTCCAGATCATTGGTCCAGTCCTGAGTGACGTCCGGTGTGACGTCGAATCCCATCACGAAGGCCTGATCGCTGCGTGCTTTGAGGATCTGCAATAGAAACTCGGTTGCAGCCTGCTGCTCGAATTGAAATCGGGAGCGGATAGAAGTACTGGTGTCGAGCAGGATGCCCACACGCAACGGCAGATTGATCTGGCGGTGGAATGAGTTGACGCGGGCCGGCGCCCGCTGGTCGTCGAGCAGGGCAAAATCACTCTGGCTAAGGTTGGGAATGTAGCGCCCGCGCTTGTCTGTAACCGTGAAGATGAGGCTTACCTCGTTTACGCCCAGCTTCATCGTCGGAGCGTTGGTATCCGTCGTTGATGCGTTGGTATCGGCCGCCGGCGCGCCGGGCTGGGCGTTCGCCTTGGGGCTTGCCATTGCTTGCGCGGACTGACTCGGATTTGTGGATGCGGGTTGTTGAGCTGGCGATAGTGCCGGGGGAAGAACCGCTGCAAGCACCAAGCCGAAGAACAATCTGTTCATGGTTACCTCAATTCTAGCAAGCGTACCTTTCCGGAGCCAGCCCCTCAATCGCTTCCCGGCGTATTCAAGCCGCCTTCCAGCCGGCTCAGGAACCGCTGCAACTCAGCAGGCAATTGCGCCTCCAATCGCAGCAGCTTCCGTGTAATTGGGTGAGCGAATTCGAGACTGGCCGCATGAAGGAAGTTCCGGCCCAGCCGAAGCTTCTCCGGTTCTTCGCCTCGCCTTATACTCTTTGACTGCGCGGCCGCCTGGTCCGTTATTTGGCCGGCGGCTCCGTAAAGCGTATCTCCTACTACCGGATGGCCGATGGAGGCCATGTGAACCCGGATCTGGTGGGTGCGGCCGGTTTCAATCCGGACGTGCACCAGGGTGAACTTACCGAAACGGCTGGTGATGCGCCGGAGCACCTCAAAGTGGGAGACGGCCGCTCGCGCATTTTCGGTGGGCCGCGCCGTCATGCGCGTCCGCCGTACAGGATCGCGGCCCAGACTGGCGTTGATGGTGCCTTTATTCCGTTCGATTGCGCCATGCACGAGCGCGACATAAGTCTTTTGGATTTGGCGGCGGGCAAACATCTCGCCGAGTGCCGCATGGGCCCGGTCGTTCTTGGCCACCACGATCAGGCCGCTGGTGTTCTTGTCGAGGCGATGCACAATGCCGGGGCGCAGTTCCCCGCTGATCGAGGAGAGCGATCGAAACCGGTGGAGGAGCGCGTTCACCAGCGTGCCACGACTGCGCGCGTCTTCGGTTTGACCCGATCCCGCATGCACCATCATCCCGGCCGGCTTGTTTACTACCGCCA
>JAJZNH010000960.1 GCA_021811745.1 Acidobacteriota bacterium | reverse complement strand
CGTTCCTGCGCATTCGCTGCAATCGGATTTCGCCGGACTTGATGAGTCGGGGAAGATTGTCGTCAATGGGCGATCGGCGCCGTACCTGATCCGCCATCTGCCGCCTAGCTCCTTCCCTCAGTTGCCACCCGCGGTGCAGGATCTGCTCAACAGCCGCGGCTGCCTGATTCCGCAAACCTATGAGGCGCACCGCCCGGAAAACGTGATTCATGCCAGCCTTGAGCGCCCCGGTTCCTCTGATTGGGCGGTACTTTGTTCGGTGAAGGGAACGGTGTCGCTGCTGGTTTTCCTCGGGAGCAATGCCACACAACCCTTCTTGCTAGCCTCGGCGCCCGAGACGGAGCGTCTGCAAGCCCAGGGCGCGGATGGCTCTCTCGGCTTTAACTGGGGCATCAATTCCGCTTCGCCGCGACAGATCCACGACGCACAGGCAGGCATGGACCCGCGCCCGCCGCTCGTGGATCACGATGCCGTGGCGGACAGTGTGATCGATCAGCAAACGGTCTATCACTTTTATTCCAAGGGAGCCTGGACGCTGCTCGCTACGTCAAACTGAACATGATTTTCCCCGCCATCCACCCGTGCTCCACCACGGCGCAAGACGGCGATCTTTTGCAGCCAGTCAACACTGATCTCATCTCATATCGTTAAGGAGCACCCCATGCCGGAAGCCGTCCTCGTCAGCGCCGTTCGTACCCCCGTTGGCCGCGCTCCAAAGGGCGCGCTTTCCACCACCCGCCCTGACGACCTGGCCGCCCTCACCGTGGGCAAGGTACTGGAGAGAGTTCCCACGCTCGACAAATCCGAAATCGAAGACGTGATCCTCGGTTGCGCTCAACCCGAAGGAGAGCAGGGCTGGAATATCGCCCGCTGGGCGGCCCTGCGCGCAGGCCTTCCGGTTGAGATTCCCGGCGCAACGGTGAATCGCCTTTGCGCCTCGGGCCTTGAGGCCATTGCGCTTGCCGATCTGCGCATTCGCGCCGGTGGCGTGCGCGCCGTGGTGGCGGGCGGCGTGGAGTCCATGAGCCTGATCCCCATGGGTGGCATGAAGCCCAGCCCGAATCCCTGGCTGGCCGAGCACTATCCCGCGTCGCTCCTCACCATGGGTCTGACCGCTGAGCGGGTCGCCCGCCACTATCACGTTAGCCGTGAAGATCAGGATGCCTTTGCTCTCTCCAGCCACCGGAAGGCCCTGGACGCGCGCGCCTCCGGGCGCTTTGCCGATGAGCTGATTCCTGTCCCCGTCACGTTTGCCGTGCCGGGTTCCAACGGCAAGCCGGAAGTCACGGAGCGGGTCTTTGCGGCTGACGAAGGCCCGCGGGCGGATACTTCCGCCGAAGCGCTGGCGAAACTCAAGCCCGCTTTTCATGCTATGGGAACGGTGACTGCCGGCAACGCCTCGCAGACCTCAGACGGCGCGGCGGCCTGTGTCCTGATGGAAGCCGGCCGGGCAAAGGAACTGGGCATTCGCCCGCTGGCCCGCCTTGTGGCTTACGCCTTTACCGGCTGCCTGCCGGAAGAGATGGGGATGGGGCCCGTCACGGCTGTCCCCAAGGCGCTGCGTCTGGCAGGGCTCACGCTTGCAGACATCGGCCTCATCGAACTCAATGAAGCCTTTGCCGCGCAGGCGCTGGCCGTCATTCGCGAACTGGGGCTCGACCCGGCCATCGTCAACGTGAACGGAGGCGCTATTGCTCTCGGTCATCCGCTGGGCTGCACCGGTGCAAAGCTGACTGCAACGCTGCTTGCCGAGATGAAGCGCCGCCAGGTTCGCTATGGCATGGTCACCATGTGCGCCGGCGGAGGCATGGGCGCGGCGGGCATCTTCGAGCGGTTGAACTGACAAGGCTTTGCGCTTCGTCTCTCCTGTGCAATGCGGGGAAGTTGCAGGCAAAGTGCCGCGCTGCGAGAGCGGCGCTCAATGGCTGATGCGGCGAAGAGCAGGAAAGTCTTGACGACGGTGGTTCCCTGGCCGCGTTCTCGCGTCTGACCAGGGCGATTTCCGGGTATTCTTCAAGCAGACGGCCCACTCGTTGGCCCCCACAACCAGGAGGATATTTGCATGGCACAGACCGTCAGAAAGACCAGCGCGTCCACCAAACCACGCAAGACCCCCACTAAAAAGACTGCCGTTAAAGCGAAAATAGCGCAGATGCCAACCTCTCATGAACAGGTGGCCGAGCTTGCACATCGGTTCTGGACCGAGCGCGGTTGCCAGCACGGATATGACGCAGAAGACTGGTTCCGCGCAGAGCAGGAGCTTCGCGCGAAGGCTTCATAAGCAGTTCGTTTCATGCTCTTTTTCGCGCTTTTATACTTTGCGGCTTTACCGCAGCAGATGGTTCACTCCGCAGGTTTTGGCCGTGCGATTCTGCGCGCCGCGATGAAGTGTCGCCATACTCCAGGTCCCCGAGCGGGGACCTGGAGCAATGGTTCTCCGGCGGTTGCAGGCGAACTCAGGCCTTGAGCGTAACCACTTGCGCGTTCTTTTGCGCTTTCAGCACCAGTTCCGCAGCCAGCAGACACTCGTCCAGGTTCTGCGCAAGATGCGTGCGGTTCACGATGTCGGCCACAAACTGTGAACCGAACGGCAGCGGCATATTATTGCAGTCGATGTAG
>JAJZNH010000895.1:1029-2620 GCA_021811745.1 Acidobacteriota bacterium | reverse complement strand
TCTGGAATTGCTGAAAAACAAGCTCGGAGATGCCGGCGGCCCTGCCTCCCGGCATCTGGAAGTGATCGACGTGGAGATTCACCGCCTGGACCGCGTGGTGCAGATGCTGGTGGACTTCTCCCGGCCTGTCGAACTCAAACTTCGCGAGCAGGATCTGCGCCCGATCATCGGCGACGTGCTGACTCTGGCGTCGGATGAATTGACCACCCACAGCGTGACCCTTTACAGCCGGATGCCGTCCAAAGCTCTGATTGCCAATGTCGATGCCGATCTCCTGAAGCAGGCGGTACTGAACGTCATCCAAAACGGAGCCCAAGCCATGCCGGCGGGCGGGAATCTGGAGGTGGTTTTGGAAGAGGACCGTAAGACCGCTGTTTTGTGTGTCGCGGACGAAGGCGCCGGCATTCCTGACGAAATTCGCGAAAAAATCTTCGACCTTTACTTTACGACCAAGAGCGGAGGCAGCGGCATCGGGTTGGCCATGACCTATCGTATTCTTCAGCTTCACCACGGGAGCGTGGAAGTAAAATCGGAGGTAGGACGTGGCACGGAGTTCAGGCTGCGGATTCCACTCACCGCCACGGACTGGGGACGCCGGTATCTTCAGCCAGCGGAAGTTGAGAGCAAGGAAGGACTTGAGGGATGAAGTCACCTGGCAGGATCGTCGCGTGGATGCTGCCGTTATTTCTGACGGGGTGCATCCCCTGGGCACATCGCGCCTCCAGGGTGCCAGTAGCGCCGTCCATCGCGCAACCTGCCCCGCCTCCGCCTGAGCTTGCCTCTCTGGAGATTTCGGCCGAGGCATCGATGATCCCCCTCGAACCGGTTACGCCCAATATAGCAATCACGACTTCGCCGCCCGAAACATCCATGCCCCTCTACCGCCATAGAAGGCACGTAAACAGGGTTCCCGACGAGGCTTCCGATGAAATCCCGGCGGTCAGCGCCATCGGCCAGCTCTCCATGGGCGATCCTACTGATACGCAACGGGAAACCACGAATTTGATTGCTTCAACCCAGCAGGGATTGAATGCGATCAGCAACAGGCTCAACTGGCAACAGCAGAAGACAGCCGAGCAAATCAGGGAGTTCCTCAAACAGGCCAAAGCGGCGCTGGCATCGGGAGATGTGGACGGCGCGCACACCCTGGCAGCCAAAGCCAAAGTGCTCCTGGATGAACTGCTCAAATAGGAGCCATCCTTCCGGCGCGTTACCGTTCGCCCCAACTCAGCTTGCTGCGTAAAGCATCGAAAAATCCGCTCTCGCTGATCCGTACCAGTTTGACCGTATGTGTGGAACGGCAGCAGCGCACTTCGTCGCCAGGGTGCAGTCCGACGGCCTGTTGGCCGTCGACAGTGAGCAGCGCCTGATTAGGAACGCGTTCTACGCGCACGGTCAGCGAGGCATCGCCGCGCACGACAATGGGACGCAGGGTAAGCAGATGCGGGCAGATGGGCGTGACCACCATGGCATCTACGTCAGGCGTGAGGATTGGACCATTGGCGGCAAGCGTGTAGGCCGTGGAACCGGTGGGGGTGGAGACGATGACGCCGTCGGCACGGAACTGGGCTACGCTCCTGCCGTCCAGTTC
>JAJZNH010000895.1:0-1019 GCA_021811745.1 Acidobacteriota bacterium | reverse complement strand
CGCCCATGCGGGCAATGTCGCCCTTGGAAACCACAATTTCGTTGAGCGCCTCGAAGCTGCCCTGCCGGGCGCCCTCATGCCATAATTCGGCATGCAACATGGCACGCTCGTCCAGGCCGTGGCAGCCTTGGCACCAGCTTTCCAGTGTCGAGTAAAGATCGGCCAGCCGCACCTCGGTCAAAAAGCCCAGGAAGCCCAGATTCACGCTGAGAAGGGGCGTACCTGAAGCGGCAAAGACGCGGGCAACCGAGAGCAGCGTGCCATCCCCACCAAGGACAATCACCAGCGCGGGCTGATGAGATGGAAGCTCCGCGCGATCGAAGGACGGCGCATCCGACGTGTACCGGCCTGCCTCGCCGTCAACGATCGGCTCGTAGCCCTGCCGGCGCAGCCATCCGATCAAGTCAGGCAGAATTCTGCTCAACTCTTCCCGGTGCGGCTTGCAGACGATAGCGACACGAACCATGCGGTCCTAGTGTACCGGATCGGAGTCGGTGGAATTGTGGTCCGGGTCACTATTCGCGTCGCTCCGCACCTTTGCGGCCAACGTTTTGATGTGCTTTGCCGCGGGCTTCGCAGCAGCGGGACGACGCGCATAAAGGAGGAACTCCCGGTTTCCCTCCGCGCCGGCGATGGGCGACGGAATGGTTTCCACCACTTCCCACCCTAGCGACCGCACGCACTCCGCTACCTTGTCAATCGCCAGTTGGTGCGCGGCGGGATCGCGCACGATGCCTCCCTTGCCGACGTGCTCGCGGCCGGCCTCAAATTGCGGCTTGACCAGGATTACAGCTTCAGTCAGCGAAGGCGCGGCGGCCAGAACTGGCGGCAGCAGCAGCGTAGCCGAAATGAACGAGACGTCCATGGAGAGCAGCGTAAGCTCAGGATTTCCCTCTCCGGTGGCGAGCGAGCCCGGTTCCAGGAGGCGCGCATTCGTGCGCTCCATCAACCGCACGCGCGCATCGTTTCGCAGCTTCATGGCGATCTGGCCGAAGCCGGTATCGACGGCAGTCACGCGA
>JAJZNH010000635.1 GCA_021811745.1 Acidobacteriota bacterium | reverse complement strand
TGGTGTCTTGCAGGTCGCGCATAAAGGAGTACTTGGCAAACGCCGTGGTCAGGCTCTCAAAGGCCTTCATGCGCCGGCAGCGCTGCTCCTCCAGTGTGCCGATATGCGGCGGCAGCAGCCCGTGCAGTGCGAAGGCGTCGCGCTCCTTTTCCGTAAAGGCCGTACCCTTATTCAGCCGGGCATTCAACAACAGTTGAAAACCGGAAAGCCGGGTATGAATCACGGCTTTATGATTCCTGTTCGCACATTTTGAAGACTTTTCGATCACTTGCGTGTTGTTCACTTGCGTGTCCTCCTCGCTCTCGAGGCTTTTACACCCAACACTTCGCAAGCCCTCTGAGAAGTGCATTCCCTTCGGGAACAGCGCGCCGCCTCTAGCCCCGCATTCGGAGCCCGGCGGATAACCAGCCCATTCCGCAGGAAGATGCGCTCCCCATTATGCGATGGTTTGCCCCGAGTGGGCCTATGAGATTCATCACACGTATCTTGCCTGCTTCGCGAAAGCCGCCTGGAAGGAATTGCACGCGAATCCGGAACCGGTTCGCGGTCGAACCATGTCCTTGAGAGCAGGCTGGTCGCTCCAGGCTGAACAAGGCCTAACTCTTCGAGCCTCCCAGCCTGGCGACGCTAAACTGCGCTCCCGCGAACAGGACCAGGCCAGACACATACGCCCAGAAGAGCAGCCCCACGGAGACAAAAAACGGACCGTACATTGAGCGCAAGTCCAGGTGCGGAAGAACCTTGACGAAGATCAGCCTCGCCCCCAGCCAAACGATCCCCGTCACAACGGCCGTGCGCAGCACCGGCCGCCACGGAACCTTGCGGTTCGGCAGCAGCCAGTAAATGAAGAAGAAGAAAAGAATCGAGGCCACGCCTGTAGAGGCCGACAGCCAAATGTAGCTGAGCCCCTTGAAAACGAAATTGTCGGTGTGGTGAAAGAGCACAAACGCCAGAATCGTCTGCGCACCTTCATTCACAAAGATGCTCGCCATCGCCAGCGCCACCATCAGCAGAGCCAGCCCAAACGCTACCGTCTGATTCCACAGGTAATTGCGGCTCTTGGCCACACCCCATGCCTGGTTCAGCGCCACTTCCAGGGGCAGAAAGATCCCCGTGCAGGAGACGAGAATCATCACCAGCGAGAAGATCTGCACACCGTGCCGTGGAGCCACCGCCCAGAGGTTGTAGGTGAGCCATTCCTGGCTTGCCGTGGAAGGCAGATAATAAACGACCATCTGGTCGATCACATCCACCATGGCTTTCGAATGGAAGACCGAGCGGGCCAGCGTATACAGCAGCACGGTGAAGGGGATGAACGAGATAATCGCGTTGGCCGCCACGCTGAAAGCGAAGGTGTGCACCTCGCTGTCCAGCAGGTAGGAGACGAGCGCCTTGCCGTCCCGGCGCCAACGGTACCACTTGGAGATTGAGGCCGGTTCGGCCGCGTCCACCGTGCCGCCGGCCTCGATCTGCGTCTCTTTGGGCACGACGGAATTGAAATCCTCAGCCACCCTGCCGCTCCTTGCCTTCAACCTGCGAAGCCCTGCCGAGTAAAGCGCTATCGCCCAACCCGCGCGCCGTCAGTGATTGCATCTGCAAAGCTAGCCTCCAGCTCTCACTCGCTGTTAGACAGGCAGACATGGCACGCGCTCCCTCGATCCCGCGAAAGAAATTCAAACGCCCATCGCGCCGCCGTGCGCAAGCCCTCGTCTGCAGCCTCGGCCCACGTCCTGAGCCGGGGTGCGAAACGCCCCTGCCCGCTGTTGCCCATGGCCACGGCCACATTGCGCCGCAATCCCAGGAAACCCGCCCGCCGCACCGGCGAGCCGTTAAACCGCCGTTCGAACTCCGCCTCATCCATCCCGGCCAGCCACTCCAGCGCCGGATTGACCAGCTCTTCCCGCGTGTGCAGTTCGGAATCTGCGGCAATGAGCGCCTTACGATTCCATGGGCACACGTCCTGGCAAATGTCGCAGCCAAAGACATGCCGCCCCATCCCTTCCGCCAACTCCGGCGCAATCGGCCCCTTGTACTCGATGGTCAGGTAGCCGATGCAGCGCGTGGCGTCCATCTGGTAGGGAGCGACCAGCGCCTGAGTCGGGCAGGCCTCCAGGCAGCGGCGGCAGCTTCCGCAGCGATCCGGCAGCGGCGCCGGAACCGCGGCTTCTCTTTCCTCTTGGACTGGCAAAGAGGTGAGCAGGACAGCCAGAAAGCCGTACGACCCCAGTTTGGGATGAATCAGGCAGGTATTTTTGCCCGTCCATCCAAGCCCTGCCGCCACCGCCAGCGGGCGCTCCACTACCGGCCCGGTATCCACAAAGCCCCGCGCCTCAAAGTCGCCAAAGCGCGCGTGCAGGCTTGCTTCCAGCGCGTTAATGCGCTTCCGCAGCACCTTGTGATAATCGCTTGGCCGCTCTGTTCCGTCCCGCTCCGTGCGGCTCGACCATGCGTAGCGCGCAATCCACCCGGCGCCGGCAGGGGCCGGCTGCGTAGAACGCGGCTGCGCGGCGTGATAGCTGGCAAAGCACACCACCACCGAACGCGCCCACGGAAACGGCACCTCCACTCGCTCGCGCAACAACCGTCCGTCCTCCGCAGTTCGCTCCAGGTAGCGCATGGTCCCGGCGCGGCCGGCGCGTATCCACTCC
>JAJZNH010000715.1 GCA_021811745.1 Acidobacteriota bacterium | reverse complement strand
GGCAACGCGCTCAGTAATCAATCTTGTTGGGTGACTCAACCCAGGCGACGAAACTGGCCCTCGCCTCGTCGGCGAGCAGTTGCCTGGCAGGTAGCGTGCGGTCAGCCGGCTCCGTGGTGAATTCCTTATAGAGACGTGCGTCGTCGAAGCCGGCGCGGTCCGCATCGGCAGCACTGGCGCCGTAGAAAATGGCGTCGACGCGCGCCCAGTAGGCCGCGGCCAGGCACATCGGACAGGGCTCGCAACTGGAATAAAGCTCGCAACCTTCAAGCGAAAATGTCCCCAGCGCTGTTGCAGCCGCGCGGATGGCGTTTACCTCCGCGTGCGCGGTGGGATCATGGGAGGCGGTTACGGTGTTTACACCTTCGCTGATCATCCGGCCGTTGCGCACGATCACCGCGCCAAATGGGCCGCCCGCGCCATTGACGGCATTACGCGTGGCCAGGCGAATTGCGTGGCGCAGAAACTCCGGGTTGATCTCGTGGGGCATGAAAATCCGCTCTGGCAATGCCTATCTTCTATGGAAGACGCCTTCAGTATGGCACATTTCCTTTGACGGCCATTCGGTGCAGGTGGCTGCTTGACTGCGAGAGCGCTCGAAGATGTAGGGTGAAGGGTGGAAGTCAAACATCTGTCAGCTTTCAGTGGTCAGCTCTTTCGCCGGTAACATCGGCCGTGTACGGTTGCAGTGACAAGGTAGCAGTTAGAAGCTGGAAGCTCAAAAAGGAGAATCATGAAGACCCGCAGATTAGGCGCAAATGGACCGGAAGTCTCTGCAATCGGACTGGGCTGCATGGGGATGAGCGAGTTTTACGGCGGCCGCGATGAGCACGAGGCGCTGGCCACCATCGACCGCGCGCTGGAACTCGGAATCAACTTTCTGGATACGGCCGATGTTTACGGTCCGTTTACCAATGAGGAGTTGGTCGGGCGGGCGCTGAAGGGTCGGCGCAACCAGTTTTTTGTCGCCACCAAGTTCGGCATTGTGCGTGATCCCAACGATCCTAAAAAGCGTGGCGTGGACGGGAGTCCCGCGTATGTGCGCTGCTCGGTGGAGAGCAGTCTGCGGCGGCTCGGAATTGACACGATCGATCTCTACTACCAGCATCGCGTGGATCCGAATGTCCCCATCGAGGAAACCGTGGGAGCCATGAGCCGGCTGGTAGAGGAAGGCAAGGTGCGCTATCTGGGCCTGTCTGAAGCCGCACCGGCAACGCTGGAGCGCGCGGTAAAGGTGCATCCCATCGCCGCGCTGCAGACCGAATACTCCCTGTGGACGCGCGACCCGGAGCCGGAGGTGCTGCCCATGTGCCGGCAACTGGGCGTGGGCTTTGTGGCATACAGCCCGCTTGGCCGAGGCTTTCTGACAGGCGCCTTCAAAAGCCCCGAGGACTTTGAGCCGGGCGATTATCGCCGTACCAGTCCCCGCTTTCAGGGTGAAAACTTCACCCGCAACCTGGAGTTGGTCAAGAAAGTGGAGGCACTGGCCGCAACGGCGGGAATCTCGGCCAGCCAACTGGCTCTGGCCTGGGTGCTGGCGCAGGGCGAGGATATCGTGCCTATTCCGGGAACCAAACGGCGCAAGTACCTGGAGCAGAATGCGGCGGCGGTGGATGTGTCTCTGGCTCAGGAACTTGTGCACGACTTGCAAAGCGCCTTCCCTCCCGACGCGGCGTCCGGCGACCGCTACGTCCCGGCTGTCAAGGCATTTGTGAACGGCTGAAGTTTCGTTGCAGGTCAGTCTGGGCTACACTGTTGTGCTATGACTACCGCAATCATTTCTCCCGCGATTCAGCCGCGTTCGCCTCAGGGTGGGTTTGCGAATGAGCCTTCAACGGATTTCAAAGCGCCGGATCACGCGCGCGCGATGCGCGCCGCCCTGGATACGGTCGCAAGCCAGTTGGGCCGCGAATATGACCTGATCGTCGGCGGACACCGGGTAAAGACGGCGGAGAAGATTCGGTCCGTCAACCCGGCGCGGCCCGCCCAGGTGGTGGGAGTACACCAGAAGGCCGGCGCGGAGCACACAGAAGCCGCGATGTCCGCTGCGCTCGCTGCCTTCGGGCGCTGGAGCAGGGCTCGGGTTGAGGAAAGAGTCTCGCTTCTGCTGGGTGCGGCGGAGATCATCCGCCGGCGTAAATTCGAATTCATGGCCTGGCTCACTTACGAGGCTGGCAAGAACTGGGCGGAGGCCGACGCCGATGTGAGCGAGGCGATTGATTTTCTGGAGTTCTATAGCCGCGAGGCGCTGCGGCTGGCAGCGGCCAGAACGCCGATCCAGTTTCCCGGCGAACGCAATGAGCTGCGATATATTCCTCTCGGCGTGGGCGCGGTGATCTCGCCGTGGAACTTCCCTCTTGCCATCATGGCGGGCATGACGGCTGCGTCAATTGTGACCGGCAACACCGTCATCCTGAAGCCTTCGAGCGATGCGCCGACAATTGCCTCCAAGTTTGTTGAAGTGCTGGAGGAGGTCGGCATGCCCGACGGCGTGGTGAACTTCTGCCCCGGCGCCGGCGCAACCTTCGGCAACGCCATCGTCGAGCATCCCAAGACGCGCTTCATCGCGTTTACGGGCTCCAAGACCGTGGGTCTGGCGATTCACGAGCGCGCCGCCCGCACCCAGCCCGGCCAGATCTGGATTAAACG
>JAJZNH010000442.1 GCA_021811745.1 Acidobacteriota bacterium | reverse complement strand
CGAATCGTCGATGCTCTTGATGTCGCCGTAGTAATTCGGCATTTGCTCGTCCCAGTCGCCAGGGAAGAAGCGCAGGTCCTGGGGGACGAACGGATTCATGTAGCGTTCGCGGTAGCCTTTGGGCGGAACAAAGGCATCGACGTCGTTCTGAAAATGCGGTTCTAACTGCGAAAGCACCAGAAGAAACGGCTTTTCCTGTTTCTGCCGGAGGAAATCGACCGCCAGCCCGGTGAGATAGTCAACGCGGTAGGTGTTCTGGTAGTGCATGGGCTCGCCGTCGCCGTTCCAGATGGTTCCCTGGTAGGGATGGGAGGTTAATTCCAGTTCGTTGGCGCCCTGCCAAAGATCGAGAAACCCGCCGCGATACTCGCGCGGAACAAACCCCCGGGCCTTGGGGTCGTCGTGGCTGCCGGGCGCCAGGTGCCACTTGCCGATGTAGTTCGCCGTATAGCCTTCCGAGCGCAGAACGGTGGCCAAAGTGACGGCATCCGGCTTAATCCCCACATCCTGAGCCGTCAGGGTCCACACGCCGGCTTGCGTGGCGTACTGGCCGGTGAAGAGGCAGGCGCGCGAGGGCGAGCACAAAGGCTGATTGGTGACCGCATTCTGAAAAGCCACGCCGCGCGCCGCCACGCCATCGAGGTTGGGGGTGACCTGCATCGGATTCAAGCCGTAGGCGCTGACGCAATCCCAGCGAAACTGGTCGGCGATATAAATGACGATGTTGGGCCTGGGTCTCCGGCTTGCGGAGGGATCGGCCTGGGCGGCGGCGCCCAGCGCCGGCAACGCGGCAGCCGCCGCGGAACCGCGCAGAAAATCCCGGCGCGAAACGGAACCTTGAGAAGGCGATGCTGCCTGCGACTCGTTCATTGAACCTCTCTTGAATCTATATAGAATGCGGCACTGCCGAGGCCTGCCGCCCGCGGCAATTAGTATATGCCTACTTTACTCCCGACGCCGCCACCTGCTTGGCCGCGCTCTCCACGCCTTCGACTGCGCCGCTATCCAGCACGTAGAGCGAGGGATCGTCGATTCGACGCGCGAGATACCGGCTCCCCGATTGCGCGATGTCAACCGTCTCCTGGTGCTTGCCGCTCTGGGAGGTTACGGACACTGAAATCTCAGGCGTAGTGAATCCCGAGTTGGTGAACTTAGCCGCTGCCAGCGCACGCAGAGCCGAAACCAGCGCTTCGGCCTTATCGGCATTCACTTTCTTGCCGTTTTGCCACCAGCCCAGCGCATTGTGCTTCAGGGTCAGATTCACCGCCGCGCTCTTGGCATTCTTTATCTGCAGGTCGAGAGCGTCGGGATCGTTGTCGCCGAAATCGAAGACCTGCTTTTCCCGGAAATCGGCCGCTGTCTTGTCGAGCGCATCACCCAGCGCCGCGCCGATGTGGAAGACACCGCTCACCAGGCTCGACTTCGCGTAATCTTCACCTTTATATTTGCGGATCGCAAGCGTTTGCGTGCCCGCCGGTCCGGTAATCTTCACTGAACCGACCGGGGAGCCGTGCGCCCAGTCGGCTTGGGCCTCCTGCTGCGTGGGCTGGGTCAGATCCATCTCGGCCTCACTCAGCGTGTCGGCCAGGCTCTCGACGGAGAGCTGGTCAACGCGATAGGGCGCCGGCTGAAGCATGCGCCAGCCGCCGGCGTCGTGTGCCAGCGCGACGGTCTGGCCGGCGTGCGTCAACTCGATGCGCTGCATCTGGTTTGTGGATTCGGTCAGCAGGCGCTTTTCGCGCAAGGCCGTGAGGGTCTTGCTCAGCACGTTCTTCTTTTCCATCGACGTGGTGTACACGCGCGGCTGGCCCGCGATCATGGCGTAGGCCGAGCCGCCGACGGGCGTGTTGTCGCCGATGAGGAGTTGCTGCGCGGCATGGCCCTTCTCCACGATGTTCAGCGAAATGCCGGGATGATCGAGGCCGTACTGCTTCAGATCGGTGGCATTGGCGGCCACCAGCTCCTGCGCGTTGAGCGGATCCAGCTCCTGCAGCAGCCCGGAGACTTCGTCGGAGTCGGCGGGAATCTTTTCCGGCGCGACGATCTGCCACTTGTCGCCTTGCTTCACGAGCGAAATGGGGTCCGAGCCCTTCACGCTGAGCGTGAGCGCGGTGACCGAAGCGGGATCGAGCTTGAGAATCACCGGCCCGCTTGCAAGCGGCGTTTCCGGCGACGGCTTGGGATGGCGATTCGACCAGTAGAGTACGCCGGTAAGGCCCAACAGAACGACGACGGCGATACCAAAGCTAATGAGTTTTCCGGTTTTCATAGGTCAGCAATCAATCGAACGAGAAACAGAGGCGCATGCAGAAAAGCAACCGCAGATCCTTCCGCTTCACGTCAGGATGCCAATCAAAGGATCTACGGCGGACTACCGCCGTCTCCACCACACCACCGTGCCCAGCACGATCATGAGGAAAGGCAGGCCGAACTGGCTGGTGGAGCGGATCAGGTTCATCTGCGCGGCCGTCAGCGTCAGGTGCTGCTGCTCCGGCGTCTTGGGGTGGATCGAGATGAGGTCCTCATCCGAAGCCAGCCAGTTGACCGCGTTCAGCGCCAGGTCGCTGTTGCCGTTGAAGTCGAGAAAGCGATTCGTGATCCACGTCGCGCTGCCGATGACTACAAAGCGCCCCTGGGCATTGGCTTTGCCGGTGGA
>JAJZNH010000247.1 GCA_021811745.1 Acidobacteriota bacterium | reverse complement strand
ACGATTGGAGTTTCTTGGATGGACTCACGCAAATGTCAAACTGCTACTGCCACCCCGGCAAAGCCGGGGGATCTCCCTCACCCTTTAGGAAGAGGCGAATGTCTCTCCGCTTTTGCGCCGGCTTCGCGGAGTCCGGCAGCGAGCGGCTTCGCCGGCATCTACTTCACAATCAATGTCAGATTCGGGTTGTTGGAGACACCGCCGGAGGTAGCCGTGACGGTTAGCTGGTAGGGTTGCTGCGGCGGGGTCGATGTGCCGCTTCCGCTGCTGCTCCCTCCGCAACCGGATGAAGCTGCGCCGCCAGCCATCCCGGCCAATCCAAGAATGGCCAGGCATAGCATCCGGTACAGGCGCCGCCGTCCCCCAGCCAGGCCGCCCAAGATCGGCAGAAAGATGAAGCAGAGCGCAACGGGAAGAACGTCCCTACTCATCGAGCCGTGCCACACCAGCGCCGCGGCCGGAACGGCCACCGTCAATGTCACATTCGTCGCTCCCGCTCCTGCTGGAATCAAAGGCGATGCAAATGCGCTCGTCGCCCCCACCGGAAGCCCGGTAACGGAAAAAGTGACGTTCGCGGGAAATGTCCGGAAATGTCCCGTCTCCGGAGGGGTTCAACGCCAGGCCATAGGTGGCGCGGCCCCCTGGAGAATCGGTCGCTGTCGTACTTCCTCCCGGCGGCATGCTTACGGTGAAGTTCGTGATGACTTCCGACACGGGGCGCTTGTGACGGATACGAAATTCGCGTCGCCGGAGTAGTCCGCGGTTACGGAATAGGTGCCAACCGTATTCCATGTTGTGGTCAAAGTAGGGGAGGCTGCCAGTCGCCGGGCTTGCCGGGACGGCGGTGGAGGTTCCGCCGCCCTTGCTCAGCACGATTGTCACCGAATCGCTGATGTTCTTAATGACTGCAAGATCCGGGATGCCGTCGCGGTTGAAATCCCCTACCGCAACGGGTCCGCTCGCATCGCCGTACGGAGGAGCAGCCGCTACCGTTTTGAAGGGCCGTCCCCATTGCCGAGCAGAATCGTCAATGAAGGGGAGGCAGACATAGAGGGTGGGACGCAGACGGCTGCCAGATCGGGCATACCATCGCCGTTGAAGTCTGCTGTAACCAGCGTGCCAGGTGGCTGCGCGGTCGTTAGGTTCGGCGCAACAGCATGAAACGTGCCGTCGCCGTGCCCCAGCAAAATCGTGATGGTACCGGAACCGCAATTGGCGACAGCCAAATCCGGGAAACCATCGTCAATGGTGCCGTTATACCCCTGTAAAAATGAACTGGGTCGAATATTTCTTGAGGCGGAATCGAGCACTGCGAATTGTTGCGCCAGCGAGCTCTCTGCGCGAGAAGAGCGTTGCGAACGATGAATCACGAGAACTTACGCCCCTTGATGATTCTTCCGTTCGATGCCATCCGGTTGTTCGACGGGAACGCGCGAATTGCTCATTGCGGAAAAGTCAGGCTCGAGCCGCGGGAGCGTCCACAGGAGAATCCGCGATCTTGCGGACAGACTGCTCGCATGGCTCACCCGCATTGAGGAGCAGCCAATAGTGGAATCCATCCACAATGGCCATGAGCGCAGCCTGGTTCAGGTCGCTGCTTACGCCGGCCGTCACCCAGGGCTCATGACCTTCAGCCTTGAAGCTCACCGTCACCCGCACGTGCGCCGCCGAGTCGTGCGCGGAGATGTCCAGGGCCGCTACCGTGAATGTGCCCAGCCGCATCTGCTCGAGCACCGGGTACCACTTGTCCAGCTCTTTACGCATGGCCTTGGTCAGCGCGTCCACCGGGCCTGCGCCCTCGGCTCGCGTGGTGACCACCGTCGTGTCGCCCACGGTCAGCGTCACGAACGCCTGCACAAATCGGCTGCCGATCTCGTCCGACTCGTCGAAGACCCGCCAACTCTTCACACCAAACCAATTGGGCAGACTCTTGAGGAGCTTCATGCAGGCCAGCCGGAAGGAGATCTCACTGGCCGTGAAACCGCCGCCCTCGATCATGGACTGGTTGGTATCGATCAGCTCCTGCGCCTGCGCGGAGTTGAGCGGTACGCCGAGCGACTCCGAGAGCAGCATGATGTTGGCCCTGCCCGACTGCGCGTTCACGCCAACCACCGGGCTGGCGCCTACCCGCGCCGGATCGCACCACAGGTAGGCGCCAGGATTCTTGCGTTCGCTCGATCCGTGCATTCCCGCCCAGGTACCAAAAGCACCCATTCCCACGATAGGCGCGCCATGCGGCGGCTCCAGGCCAAAGGCCGCGTAAGTTGAGTGCGCCAGACTGGTGAGCCCGGCGAGTGAATCGGGCGGCACAAACTCTGCTTCGCCCCGAAGCTGCATAGCCCCGATCACCGTGGTCAGATTTACGTTGCCGCAGCGCTCTCCGGTACCCACCAGCGTGCCCTGCACCTGCGTCGCCCCTGCCAAGATCGCCGCCCGCGTGTTCGCCACTCCCAGCCCGCGGTCAGTGTGCCCATGGAAACCGAACTTTGCCTCGGGATGGTCCCGGACCAGTCCGCTCATCACCGCGGCGACCTCCTCCGGGCTAGCGCCGCCGGTGGTGTCGCAGACCACGATCCGGCTCACCTGCTGCCGCACGCACTGCTCAGTCAACTGGCGGAAGTATTCCAGGCTGCGCCGCCCAAACTCTCCCTCGCAAG
>JAJZNH010000747.1 GCA_021811745.1 Acidobacteriota bacterium | reverse complement strand
CTGGCCGCTCGAGCGCGCCCGCGTGACCCGTTATTATCTGCATTCCGGCGGCAAAGCCAACAGTGCCGCGGGGGACGGCACACTCTCAACCCAGCCGGCGCAAAGCGAGCCGGCCGACAGCTATATTTACGATCCCGGCAATCCGGTTCCGACGGTCGGCGGGCCTTTGTGCTGCGATGCCGCCCACCTTGAGCCGGGACCGCGAAACCAGGCAGCAGTGGAAGCGCGGCAGGATGTGCTGGTCTACTCGACGCCTCCGCTTAGGCAGGACACCGAAGTGACGGGGCCGATCACCCTCGATGTCTACGCCAGGTCTTCCGCGGTGGATACGGACTTTACAGGCAAGCTGGTCGATGTGAGTCCGGATGGCTTTGCGCGCAACCTGACGGAAGGCATTCTGCGCGCCCGCTTTCGCGATTCGATGAGTACGCCCACGCTCATCGAGCCGGGGAAGGTCTACGAATACAAGATCGATCTGTGGGCGACCAGCAATGTGTTCCTGAAAGGGCACCGCATCCGGCTGGAGGTTTCAAGCAGCAATTTTCCCCGTTTCGATCGCAACCTGAACACGGGCAAGAGCGCGGCCGAGAGCTCAGCATACGTAAAAGCGACCAACACGATTCTGCACGACAGTGCCCATCCCAGCGCCTTGCTGCTGCCGGTGGTGCCGCGATAGAAGGCTAATTGGAAGTAGCGACTGTGGTGCCGAGAGCCACCAGTTCCCGCGCGGCCTGGCGTCCCAGCCGGATGCAGTCCGGTATGCCGATGCCGTCGTAGGCATTGCCGGCCAGGCGCAGCCCGGGGAGCGCGGCTACGCGTTCGGCGATCCGCTGCTTGCGCTCACGGTGTCCGACGGCGTACTGTGCCATGGACCGGCGCCAGCGCGAAACCTGCGCGTGCTCGGGCTCGACCGCGGCGCCGATCGTCTTTGCTCCCAGGATCTCCGTCAGCTCGCGGCGAACGGCAGACACCAGGACGCGGTCCGATTCGGCCAGCAGAGCTTCATTCTTCATGCCGCCCAGGAAGGCGCGGAAGACGGCTTTGCCCGGAGGCGTGCGCCCCAGAAATTTGCGATGGACAAAGGTGCAGGCCAGCATCTTGCGGCCTTCACTGGAAGGAACGAGGAAGCCAAATCCGTCAGGCAGGCGGCCCAACCCGGCTTCGTCGTAGATGAGGTTGACGGTGATCGAAGAGGAGTAAGGAATGCTGCCCAACTCCTCGCCTAATACGGGATCCACCGGGCCAAGCAACACGCCGGCGGCCCAGGCGGGCGAGGCCACAATCACCGCATCGCAAAATTCGTCGACGCAATCGGCTTCGACTCGCCATCCATTCGGTGTCTGCTCCAGGGCGCTGACAGGAGAGGAGACGTGAACCGAGGCAGGATCGAGGCGCGACTGGATTGCGTCGACCAACTGCTGCATCCCTCCGCGCAGCGTGGTAAAGATGGAGCCTCCGCCTGATCCATTCTTTTGTGTAGAGGCCGTGGCTCTGGCATGCATCTTGCGATGCGCGGCCAGCATTCCGCGGGTCAGCGAGCCGTATTGCTTTTCCATCTCTACCAGCCGGGGCAGCACTGTCTGCGCGCTCAGTTGCGCCGAGTCGCCACCGTAGATTCCGGAGAGCAGCGGATCGGCCAGCCGGTCGACAACTTCGGCGCCGTAGTGACGCTCGACCAGCGCGGCCACGGTTTCGTCTGCGCCACCGTTTTGGCGCGGCGGATGAAGCAACTCAAGCGCCATGCGCGCCTTGGTGGGAAGACTGAACAGCGGCGTGAGCGCCGTCGGAATCAGCTTGGTGGGCACCAGAAACATGAGGCCGTCGGGCAGCGCCACCAGGCGATTGCGCACAACGATGTAGGTCTTGCGGGCCGCGTCGTTAGATGGGATGAGCTCCGATCCCAGTCCCAATTCACGGCACAACTCGGCCGCGGCAGGCTTCTCCGTGAGGAATGAATCCGGTCCCAGCTCAAGCACAGCGCCATTTACGATCTCGGAGGCTAATGAGCCTCCGACCCGCGGGCGCGCCTCAAACAGAGCGTAGGCAATGTCTTTCCCCGCCGCGCGCGCCTTTTCCAGTTCGTAGGCAGCCGCCAGCCCCGCTATGCCACCGCCGATGATCGCGATCCGCATCTCTGGCCCCGTTCAGTTTCCAAAAGGATTTCTCTTGCGCTGCGTATACATGGTAGGGGAAGCGTGCGACCTCGCCAGGAATGCGCGCACATATCATTACATTACTTAGAGTCAATGGGGTGCTTGTATGTTGCATGTGATTTGGATCACACAAGAAAGGTCGTGATCCGAGATCAGCTTCTTTTTACTCCTCGCGGCGGCTATGGCGGTCTACTATCGAAAGTAGCCCTCAACGAAACGCTCCGTGAGACTTCTTCTTTGACCAACCACACCCTGCGGCAGGAGGTGTTGAATGAGCAGCGAGTTGATCCACAGGCTGCAATTTGCCTTTACCGTCACTTACCACTATCTCTTTCCTCAACTCACCATGGGCCTGGGCCTGCTGATCGTCGTGCTCAAGACAGTCGCGCTCAGGACAGGCAGCGAGCCGTGGAACCAGGCGGCGCGGTTCTGGGGGCGCATCTTCGGTATCAACTTTGTCTTCGGCGTGGTCACCGGCATTCCGATGGAGTTCGAATTCGGCACCA
>JAJZNH010000135.1 GCA_021811745.1 Acidobacteriota bacterium | reverse complement strand
TCAGCCGGAAGGACTGTCGCGACCAGAACAAAGACCGCCCGCCGAACAGCCGCACCCGCACCCAGTTGTAAGGATGCGCCGGATCGAAGGTATAAGGAACCTCCTCCTCATCGACCCAGACATTGGCGTTGAATTCATTGGCCTGGAAGACATGGTCCACGCGGCCCGGCGGCTTGAATCCGCGATACGGCAGGTCCGCGGCCGTTTTTCGCTGCGCATCCCGGCTCACGTCAGCCACGGGCCCGGCATTGAGCATCAGGCAACGGATGCCCTTTTCTGTGAGGATTTTTGCGGCCATGCCGCCGGAGTGTCCTGAACCAATAATTAATACATCAAAGGTTTCGTTTTTCATCGTCTCTCGGCTATTGTCTTTTTTTGCAGAACGCTATCTCGGATAAATAGGCATTGAGTTGGGTGTCTTGGGGGATGCGAGCAGATGCGCCTGCGTGCGCGCGCACTCCGCGCTCTCTCCGTAGATGTCCGGTTCGATCGGAGACCAGAACAATCCGGCCTCGGTCGCTTCCTGCGCGCCGACTGAAGGTACGCTGCTCCACGCTTTCGAGTTGACGGTGGCAGTGCGAATATCGTCGTGCGCGACATTGATAAAATCCGCGTGCGGCTCAGCAGGCGGATGATTGGTCATCCATGTGCGCAGCCACGGCTTCAGCAACTCGCCGGCCTGCTGGTCGTTGAGCTTGGCGAAAGGCGCGTTGTATTTCTTCTGCGCCGCCGCATCCAGCCAGTCCAGTCCACAGGTGTACATGGCTCTTCGATCTGCCGGCGAACTGCCGATCAGGAAGTCCAGAAACTGCGGGGTCCCGGCTTCGAGAGCGCCAGGCTTGTCACCGATCGGCGGCAACAGCGTGTCGCTCAGGCGCACCAGAGTCGCCATTTGTTGCGCGGTGAAGAATTGCGCTTCAGTTTCGGCCACCGTGTCCGCCACTGCGGTTTGCGGTATGGGCGTATCCGCATTCAAGCCGCGAGTCCAGGGCACGGGCGCGGGAGCCGGCATCGGGCGTACTTCAGCCTTTTGTCCAAAGAGCAGTCTTGGCGCAAAGCTGACGGGAATAAGGGCACGTACAAAATCGCGGCGACGCATAGGCCTCCTCAGGGACGCCTTCAAACTACACTGCCGCTGCTTTCGAAGTCCACAGAAAATTGCCTGCCTCTCAATTCGCGCTACCTGCCGGGAACGTGGGCGCTCAAATCGGCATACGCACGAAGCAGTGCGTGTAAGGCATTCCTGCGTTCCGGGGAGAGCTCCGCCGTGGCATTGTCCGGTCCAGACGGCTTCCGGAGGAGGCGATAGGCCCAGGGTGCATGGTTGCCGGAAGACCGAGGGAGGATTGCCCCTGCCTTGAAGCGCAGCTTTCCTCCGTGATCAGGAACACTTTGGGAAGGATCGGTGTCTAAGAGATAATAGAGAGCGTGGGACGCTTGGTCATCAACCAATGCCCCCGTTTCCCGCGCACTCCATGGCAGCATCGGATTCCCGGCGGGTTTTGCCGGGGAGTGTGGAGTGGCCGCAACCGTCGTGTTGGCGCGTGCAAAGTTCCCGAGCCGCCGCGAACGAAAGAGATGCCAAGTTTGCATCTGTTGCGGTAAGGTGGGAGGACACTGAATTGCAGGCGGACCTCACCATGGGCAATCTTGCCAGCGCGTTTACGCTCCAATCCGAAGAGGCGGCTCTGATCGAAGAGCTGCAAGCCGGCTCCGAAGAGGCCTTTGCATGGCTGATCGCGCGCTACCATCAACCGATTTTCTCTCTTTTGGCGCGAATTGTTCGTAACCGCGCCGATGCTGCTGACGTGACCCAGCAAGTCTTTCACGGTGAATCGTCTCTGCGAACGTGGATTTACCGGATCGCCCTGCGTGAGGCATCGAACCAGCAACGCTGGTGGATGCGCCACAAACAGAGGGAGATCCCCATGGAGCAGGAAGTGACGGAAGGGGATACCGCATCGCCCGTGCGTCTGAAGGAGATGCTTGTGGACCCGTCCGAATCTCCCTATGATGCCGCGTTGCATGCCGAGAATCGTGAGCGTGTCGAGGCGGCCTTGAGCCGGGTGCCGGAGCCATTCCGCACCACGTTGATTCTGCGCGATATCGAGGGATTCGTTTACGAAGAGGTCGCGGAGATCCAGGGAGTGAACCTGGGAACGATTAAGTCGAGGCTGGTGCGTGGCCGTGCGCTGCTGAAGGCTGAATTGACGGCGCGGAAGACGGGCATGCATCCCGCTGGGGTTTCAGGATTTGAGTTGCCCATGGGAGAGGAGGCGCGATGAGCGGCTGCGATGCTATGGAGGCAAAATTTACCGAATACCTTGACGGCCGATTGGGTGGACGCGAGATGCAGGAGATGGCCGCTCATCTGGACGGGTGCCCGGAGTGCGGGTGCGAGTGGGACGCCTTGCGGCGGACGCAGGCCTCGCTCGCCATGCTGGGGCCGGTTCCAGAGCCTCCCGATTTGCTGCTGCGCATTCGGGTGGCGCTGAGCCAGGAGCGGGCGCGGAGCCGCCGCAGCCGTTGGCAGGCATTGAATCTGGCCTGGAAGAACACGATTGGTCCCTTTTTGCTGCAGGCGTCGGCTGGCTTTGCCAGCGCGGTGCTGTTGCTGGGTACGGTGATTGTGCTGGTGAGCATGTTTGCCCAGCCCCAGCC
>JAJZNH010000136.1 GCA_021811745.1 Acidobacteriota bacterium | reverse complement strand
GTCCGGCCGGCCAGCAGAATGAGGGCAATAAGAGCGAGGAAAGCGAAGAGTACGCGGCGAGGCCGCCGCGAGGAATGCGCTGGCATGGGCCAGTCGATGGTTTCAGGCATTTTCCGCTCCACTCGGGCAGTTCGTTGACGCCGAGTTACGCAAGAATTGTACAGCGCGGAGAGGATCAGCCTTGGTTTCGCAGGCGCTCGTCTTCTTTCAATGCCATAACCGCAAAGGAGAATCCACGGCCGCCAGACGCCTCGCGGGTGCTGATAGCGGGATCGAGCGCCCGATCGACCAAATCAGTGCTGACTGTCTTGATCAGGTCAGAGGAAAAGTTCAGCTATGCGTTTTAGATCAGGTCGCTGCGGCCGGTGAGACTCAGTTCCTTCACAATCTTGCCCACGTCCTGCGAATGGTCGCGATGCACGATCAACAGTGCATCTTCCGTATCCACAACCACCAGGTTCTCCACGCCCACCAGAGCCACAAATTTGCCGGGGCTGAAGATGTAGTTGTTGGCGGCATCAATGGCCATGTGACCCTCTGCTTCGGGCACATTCCCTTCGGCGTCGCCGCGAAGGCGTGTCTCAAGTTGATACTCGTAGAGCGAAGCCCACGAACCCAGATCGTTCCAGCTAAACTCGGCGGGCAAACAATAAAGATGCGAAGTGTGCTCGCCCTTGGCCGAGCGCGGCTCAAGCACCGCATAGTCTACTGAGATGTTTTCGCACTTGGGATAGAGCGCGCGAAAGACCTCATCAAACCGGGGCGTCCCGTATGCGGCGGCGATCGTCTCCAGCAGAGGCGCGGTCTCCGGCAGATGCTCGCGGACAGCATTCGCCAAAGTGCGCGCCGACCACAGGAACATGCCCGAGTTCCAGTAATAGTTGCCGGCGGCGACAAACTCCTCGGCGCGCACCTGATTCGGTTTCTCGATGAAGCGCCGCACGTGCAGAGCGCTTCCGTCCCTGGTCAGCTCGCCGGTCTCTATGTAGCCATATCCGGTTTCAGCGCGGGCCGGTTCGATTCCCAGCACCACGATGTTTTCGCCTGCGGACGCCACTGAGATTGCCTTTTGCAGCGCCTTCAGGAACCGCGGTTCGTCGCCGATGACATGATCCGACGGGAAGACGCCCAGCACCGCATCAGGATTCTGCCGTTCAATGACAAATGCGGCCAAACCGCAGGCCGGGGCGGTGTTGCGCGCCACCGGCTCCTGCAGGATCTGATCGGCAGCCAAGCCCGGCAATTGATCGGCGATCTCCCCGGCCAGATACTCATTGGTGATAATCCACGTACTGTCGAGTCCAGCCAGTGGCGTGAGCCGCTCGACTGTCTGCTGAATCATGGAGCGCTCGCCATCAAGAGCAAGAACTTGTTTGGCGCGGGCGCGGCGGGAGCGTGGCCAGAAGCGCGTACCGCTGCCTCCGGCAAGAATCACGGTGCGAAAATCAACAGGGTTCAGCATTGAAGCAATATCCTACCCGACAAATACCAAGTTTGCCCAGTCACGAGCGCACTTTTTCTGGGGACACTGCCAGCCCGCTATCCCGGCGCCGGCTAGAACCTGAGTCGCCGGCGCGGGAAATTGGGCTGGAAAATGCTGGCAGGGTACTACCCCAACTGGGATAGGAACTTGCCCATGCGGCGGGTTCCTTCGTCGATGTTCTGTTTCGTCACTGGATAGGAAAGGCGGATATGTTCCGCCGTGCCGAAGGCCTCGCCGGGTACGGTAACCACGTGGGCCTCGTGCAGCAGGCGAGTGGCCAGCTCGGTAGCGGTACGGATGCCGCCCTTACCGAGGAATTTGCCGATATTTGGATAGACGTAGAAGGCGCCCTGCGGCGTGGTGCAGCTTACGCCAGGAATCTCACGCAGCCTGGCCAGCATGTAGTCGCGCAGGTCGATGAACTCGGCGCGGAACTCCGCCACGCACTCCTGAGAGCCGGACAGGGCGGCAATGGCGCCCTTCTGGACAATGCTGGTCGCGTTGGAGGTGGATTGCGACTGAAGCTTGTTCAAGTTGGCGATGATGGGCTTGGGGCCGAGGGCAAAGCCCGCCCGCCAGCCGGTCATGGCGTAGGTCTTGGAGAGCGAGCCGAGCAGCACCAAGTGCTCTTTCGCCCAGGTGAACGAGCCTCCCGAGACCGGCTTGCCAGCATAGTTCAGGTAGACATAGCACTCATCCAAGAGGAGATAGATGCCTCGGTCGTGGGCCAGGCGGACGATCCGCTCCAGATCCTCGGCGGAGACCACAGAGCCGGCCGGGTTCGACGGCGAGTTCAGAATAATGGCCTTCGTCCGCGGCGTGATCGCCTTCTCGATGGCGTCGGCGGTGATGCGGAAGCTCTCCGCTTCACTGGTTTCGAGGTAGATCACCTTGCCGCCGGCGTACTGGATGATGTCTTTGAAGCTGACCCAGTAAGGCACGGGCAAGATGACCTCGTCCCCGTGGTCGATGAGGATCTGTATCGTGTTGAAAAGAGCCTGCTTGCCGCCGGTGGTGAAGATGGCCTCGTCGAGGGCGTAATCGGAGCCGAAGTCGGCGGCATGGCGGTCGACGATGGCTTTGCGCACGTCGGGAATGCCGGGAACGACGGTATACCGGGTGAAGTTGGCCTCGATGGCGGCGATGGCCGCGTCCTTAATATGGCGCGGAGTCGGAAAGTG
>JAJZNH010000262.1 GCA_021811745.1 Acidobacteriota bacterium | reverse complement strand
CGAGGGCTGGTGGAGCTTCTGCGATGCGCAGCCGTGGCTCGTCGGCGGTTTTGTGTGGACGGGATTTGACTATCGTGGCGAACCTTCTCCAAACGGCTGGCCCAACATCAGCTCACAATACGGCATCATTGACACCTGCGGTTTTCCGAAAGATACCTTCTATTACTACCAGTCGTGGTGGACCTCGCGGCCGGTGTTGCACGTCTTTCCGCACTGGAACTGGCCGGGCATGGAAGGCAAAGAGATCGCCGTATGGGTCCATTCGAACATGGACAAAGTCGAACTGCTGCTGAACGGCCAGAGCCTGGGCGTGAAAGAGATGAAGAAGAACTCACACCTGGCATGGAACGTGACGTATGCGCCGGGAACCATTGAAGCGCGTGGCTACAAAGGTGGCAAGGTGGTGATGACCGCGAAGCGGGAAACGACAGGTAAGCCTGCCAGCCTGGTGATGACGGCGGACCGGAAGGATCTGTATGCCGACGGCGAGGATGTGGCCATGTTTGCGGTAGCCGTGCACGATGCTCAGGGCCGCGTTGTGCCCATCACGGACAATGTTGTGAGCTTCAGGATTTCAGGGGATGGAAGGCTGATCGGCGTAGGCAATGGCGATCCCACCGATCATGAATCCGATAAGGGCACGGTACGGAAGGCTTTCAGTGGTCTTTGCATGGCCATTGTGCAATCGGCCAAGAAGTCCGGAAGCATCACGGTGGAGGCCACGTCTCCGGGGCTCGCGCCAGCAAAAGTGACGATTGCGACCCGGGAGACAGCGCTGCGTCCGCAAGTGGCCGTATGGAAGCCTGAGGTGCCCGAAGGTTCGGGTCTTACTGGCCTGTGGAGACCGATGAATGATACTGCTGATCCATCGACCGGTGCTGACGCTGTCGTGTTCCTGCTGCGGCAGGATGGAAATACCCTGACAGGGAGCGTTGACGGTCTAGGAGGCAGTTGGGCGGGCGGGTACGATGCGCCCACGCCCATCACGGAAGGCAAGGTAGATGGTGATCACATCAGCTTTAAAGCCGGTTATGCTACTTACTCCGGCAGGCTGATTGTGGACGTGATTGAACTTCGGCCAGAGATGGGCCAGGGCCGCGGCCGGCGGCAGCGACCAGAGGAAACAGCCGCGGCGAACCGTCCGGCAATTGGGCCGGCGCCAGATGGATCGGATCCGTCGAGGAGTCCATTCCAGCGGTTTATGCCGGCGCCGACGCTGATCCTGCACCGCGTACAGCGATAGGGCGGAACAAAAGAGGTGCCTGATTCCGCCGCATGGGCAGATCAGGCTTGTGGTGCTTAAGCATCCTGTGGCGCTTCGGGTTCGATGCGGAGCAGCTTCATGAATTGATCGAAGTCCGGGCGAATCTTGAGTAACTCGGACTCCAATGTGGTCAAAGTCGCAATGCCGATCCACTTGCCGCTGCGAACATAGTGCTGAACCTGGAAGACGGTGAGCTGATGCATCGGCCGGTGTTTGAGCATCAGGAGCGCCGCCTCGGCCGCGCCGGGAAACTCCAGCGGCGCCGGCCCGGCGACCACCGGTTCAAGGAATGTTCTTTTCATCAGCGTAATCTGCGCCTTTATGTAGAGAGCAAGCTGATCTCCGGCAAGCAACTGATCTTCGCGCAGAGAGATGTTGCTCGGCACAACTGCTTCGGCTCTCTTCTGAATACCGAACTCTGGAATCCACGTCCACCCGAAGGGGATCGCTGGAATAATCCAGCGGCCGATGCGAGCGGCAGTGGCATACCCTCCAGCTTGGCCGAGGTTGCTGCTCATACAATACGCGAGAACAATTCCTTTCACAGATAGAGCGTGCGGTACGTCGTGCACCAGGACTGCAGAATGCTATAGGCCAGCTCAGGGTATGCCGGCAGCCGCGCAGAGCTGATACGCGGCCGTGACTAAGGCTGTCTCCAAAGGCTCAAGATTCCTGGCGCGATCCGGCCCGGCGAAAGTCAGCGGGAATCCGTCAAGGTCTTTGGCCAATCCGCGCTTGTCTTCAGCATGCACAAGAATGGAACTGGGCTCACCCTTCAGGAAGAGCGCCGCCTCTGACTGGATCGATGCGTCCTTTTCCTCTAGCAGCGGCAGCGCCTGGCTTTGCCACGCCCTGAAAGCCGGCGTGCCCGACAATGCAGGGTTCTGCGCCGCCTCGGCAACCGCGTCTCGCACTGCCGCAACAAATGCCGCGGATGCTCTTGCGAAACGCTCGACGAGCGATGGAGGAATGCCAGAAGGAGCCTGGCCCATCAAACGCCTCCTTTCTCTGCGGCCGGCAGACCGTGCTGCGCGCCGCCACTCCATGGTGATTGCACGATTGCTCCGGGTTTCAGCGTATCGGGTGGAATCCAGACTTGTGTGCCGCCGCCGGCGAGACTTCCTTGACTCGAAGCCGGCCCCATCCATGCCTTCAAGCCGCCCGGTGGCGCCTGGGCTACAGCAACCGACCCATCGCTGTTCCACTCCGGCTTGACGGCGTTGGCGGCGCGCCAGCTTTTTTCATCAGCGGGCAGATTCGGTGTCCAATACGACCCCGAAGGATTAGAACTGCCGTCAATGACGCGATAGAGAGTTGTGTTCGGCGGGATATTGACCGGTTGCGCCGCCTGAAAATTTGGTGTTTGCGATGCCGGCAGGTCAGGCCATCCTGGCTGCTGCAGC
>JAJZNH010000669.1 GCA_021811745.1 Acidobacteriota bacterium | reverse complement strand
TACCGCGCACCGGCGATGGCACTGTGCGGATGATTCACATCCGCCGCCGTGGCTACTCGCTTTTCACGCCGGCTCCTATCAATGCATCGACCATTTCGATCTTCAACCACATCCGCGCCGAAGACGACTCAAACAAGCTGCCCGGCTGGCTGGGGACGGGGCTATGCTATGCGGCCCTGGCGGGAGCGAATCCGCAGGTAGCGCTCCCCACCGGGTCGTCCGGCGGCGGAGCGAAAGTTGCCGCCGTGGCGCCACCGATTCTGCAGATTGGAGGGGACAGTGGAGTCACCCTGCGCTTTACCGACGCCACCGCGCGCCCGCAGCCGATGGAATGGATCCTCGTCTTTGATGATAAGGGCAAGCTACTGAAGACGAGCCGCTTGCGCGCGTCGATGGCCATTGGCAGGACGATTCCCTCTACCGGGGCGACGGAAAAGAGCAGGCCGGTGCCTCCGACCATCCAGAACGTGAGCGGGAAACCTGTACAGTGAGCCGTGTTACACAGGCGTGCGGTGGAACAGTACAGACCGGCTGATCAACAGGCGACGTCTGACGCCTGTGCGCGATCATTCTCCCAGCATGATGCGCTGAATGCCGGAGGCTCGGCCGGTCGCGGGATCGCAGGTGACGAGCGCGGCGCACATCTTCGGGTTGCCCTTGGCGGCCTCGAACTTGCCCGGCATGCCGGTCAGAAACTTCCGCATCACCAGATCCTTTTCGACTCCGATAATGCTGTCGTAAGGGCCGCTCATGCCCACGTCGGACTGGTAGGCCGTCCCGCCTGGCAACACGCGCTCATCGGCCGTGGGGATATGCGTATGCGTGCCCAGAACTGCCGTTACGCGGCCATCCAGGTACCACCCCATCGCGACCTTTTCGCTGGTAACCTCGGCGTGGAAGTCCACCACGACGACCTTTGCCTTGATGGCGGGCAGCAGCGCGTCAATAGCCTCGAAAGGGTCGTTGGTGCCGTTCATGTACACCCGGCCCATCAGTTGTACGACCGCATATTCCACGCCGCTTTTGGTCGTGCCCTCAAAGACTCCGTAGCCCGGTGTTCCGCGTTGCAGATTCGCCGGGCGCAGCAGCCGCCTCGGCCGCTCCTGGCTGTCGGCTGGAGCTGAATTCATGTAATCGATCAACTCGCGCTTGTCCCATACATGGTTTCCAGTAGTGAGGACATCGGCCCCGAGATCGAACAGGTCTTCGGCAATGGACGGCGTCACCCCGAAGCCACCTGCGGCGTTTTCGGAGTTGATGATGACCAGATCCACCGCATGGGCCTGGCACAGGTGGCCGATATGCTCGCGCACGATGCGGCGTCCTGCGCTGCCAAAGATGTCGCCGACGAAGAGAATGTTCAAAAACAGCTCCTGGCTCTTGGCTGCTCGCTACTGGCTTTCAGCCAGAAGCAGCAATGTGTGGAATAGGCAATCGCTGCCGGCCTGAGATATTTCCCCGGTAGAAAACGGCACATTCATGCCCACGGGATCAGCAGAAACCCACCAGATGGAAGCTAGGAACTGGTAGCTGGGAGCTGCTTTTCCGGCCTCATCAGCGGAAAGAGAATCACATCGCGGATCGACTTTGACCCGGTTAGAATCATCACCAGCCGATCAATGCCAATGCCCTCGCCACCGGTCGGAGGCAAGCCGTAGGCCAGCGCCCGCACATAATCCTCGTCCATCTGGTGAGCCTCTTCGTCGCCGCGGACGCGCTCGGCAAGCTGCTGCTCAAAGCGCTTGTGCTGCTCCTCCGGATCATCCAGCTCGCTGAAGGCGTTGCCAATCTCAAACTCGCCAATATAGACCTCGAATCGCTCCACCCAGTCCGGATCGCCCGGCTTCTGCTTTGAGAGCGGCGAGACGGCGGTGGGAAATTCATAGACGATGGTCGGCTGGATCAGGTGTTCTTCGGCGACGGCCTCAAAGACAGCGGCGATGGTTTTGCCCATCGGCTCGCCAGCCAAAGATCCGTCCAGAGCCGCCGCCAGCGCCCGCGACATTGCTTGAATCTCGTTCTGGCGGCGAAAGAGGCCGGGATAGGCTTCGTCTGTTTCCCTGGTGGCCAGCAGGCGCGCCGAAAGCTCGTCGGCCTCGGTCGAAAGAAAATCGACGGCGACGCTCAACAGGTGCTGCATTTTTTCCGGATCAAGGAAATGATCGGGCTTCGGCTCGGCCTCGGCACCCTTCTGGCGAGCACGCAGCCGGATCTCTTTGGGCCACCATTTAATAATTGCCTCTCGCATGGTAAGCCGCTGCCATTTCGCCAGGTCGATCTTGTGCCCGTTGAACTCGGTCACGGTGGTCCCGTTCACCTCGCGAGCCACGAAGGCAATCAGATCCTCGGTCAGGTTCATCAGGTCGTGGTAGTTGGCGTAGGCCTGGTAGAACTCCAGCATGGTGAACTCGGGGTTGTGCTGCGTGCTCACGCCTTCATTGCGGAAGTTGCGGTTGATCTCATAAACGCGGTCCAGGCCGCCGACGACAAGGCGCTTGAGATACAGCTCCGGCGCTATGCGCAGGAAGAGATCCATGTCGAGCGCGTTGTGATGCGTTCTGAAAGGCCGTGCCGCCGCGCCGCCGGCGATCTGCTGCATCATCGGCGTTTCCACTTCCAGGTAGCCGCGCTCGTCGAAGAACCGCCGCAGCGCCTTGAGCGCCCTGGCGCGCTTC
>JAJZNH010000685.1 GCA_021811745.1 Acidobacteriota bacterium | reverse complement strand
GGCGATCGACAGTCCACCCGGTGAGGATGCGTGCCACCTGGATCACATCCGCCTGGGTGTAGCCGCCGTTGACGCCGACGGTGTGCAGTTCCATCAGCTCCCGGCCGTAGTTTTCATTGATGCCGGGAGGATCCTGCCGCTGATGGGCGCGACGGCGCCAGGCGGCATGCTTGAAGCGCTCGGCGGCCAGCGAATCGGGGCCGACGCTACTGGCGTTGTCGAGATAGAGCATCATGGCCGGGCTGTGCGCCACGGCTTCGAGCAGGTCTTCGAATTTGCCCAGCGCATACGGCTCAATCGTGTCCCGCTCATAGCTGACCAGGTAGTAGGGCATCTGCTCGTCTTTGTGCAGATAAATATTGAAGTGATTGAGCCAGAAGTCAGCCATCACCTGCTGGAGCTGGGCATTGGAATAGATGTCGCGCAGGAGGCGCTCGGAGATGAGCTCCTGCGTGACCATGCCTTCGGGGTTTTCGAGCGCGCCGACAATCTCCTTTTGGCCGGGGCTGAGTCCGGCGACGAGCGCTGCGCGCTGCGGTGGCCTGAGAGCTTTGATGAAGGCGTCGAACTGCGGTTCCCGGATGGCGACAAGGCGCGCGACCCGCTGCTGGGGTGGCAGGGTAAGAATGTCGCTGATAAAGGATGCATCGACGGGCTCCGCCTGCTCCTCGTCACCGGCCATCATGTCCATCTGGCCCGGATCGGCCATATCCGCACCCGGACTGGTGCTCTGATCCATCGGCGCTGCGACGCTCAACCCAGACGCTTCGCTATTCGTCATGACCGGCGCGCCGGAGGAGAGCCTTTGGAATTTGCGCTGGCCGATCGCCCGGTTCTGCTGTCTCGCCCGGATCCGGTAGATCTGGTTTTCATAGATCGCCTGCAGGACGGAGTTTTGCGGGATAGGCGCTCTGCCGTTCATCGCCATGCGGATCATGGCGTTGCTGGGATAGCGGTAGATGAGCGTCGGAATGCCCCACTGCATGGCAGGGAATTGGGCCAGCCGGGCATCGAGCGCCGTCTCGTCGAGGCTTGCCGGATGTAATTGCTGATCGAACCACTTCTCCAGGCCCATGGCGCGCGCGGCTTCCAGATCGCCGGGCCGTGGGCCGAAGGTAAAGCGGTTGAGGGCGTGAAGAATTCGGGCATCGCCGTGCAGTTGCGTGGATCGATAGCCGGCCTTGGCTGCTGTGGCGCGGGCGGCCGCAGCGGATTGAGCGGAGGCGAACGGCGTCACGCACAGGCTCGAGCACAGCCAGAGAGCCAGAAAAGCTCGCAGCGATTCCATCAATGACGCTCCAGTCACGGGATAGCCGGGGAAGCTCGCGGCACAAATCCGCTACACGGGCAGACGGAATTATCGGGGAAAAGTTGCGGTGAAGCCATTCTAAAGGTGAGAACTGGCCGGTGGCAGTGGTTCAGGCGGCGTTAGCAGCCTTTTTTGCAGCGGGCCATGATGGCGGCGTGGAGGCGCTCGCGGAGTCCCGGGGGCAGGTCAAAAATCTCGTGAGAACGGTAGATTTCGATGGTCTTGCGGGTAGTGTTGAAGATGACTTCGCAGTGTTCGCACTTATGCATGTGGTGTTCGATCTCCGCGCGTATCTCTGCGGTGACCGTATCGTCGATAAGATCGTCAAGAAGAGCGAGAAACTCAGTACAGGTCACTTCTCAACCCCCGTTTTCCGTGGCCCTGTTTTCTTGCGAAAGTACCGGCTCAAGCGCTCGCGCAGTTGCAGGCGCGCCCGCAAAAGGCGCGACTTTACGGCCGGAACGCTCAGTCCGAGCGTCTCTGCCGTCTCTTCGGTTGACAGACCCTCCACATCGCGCAGGACGAAGACAATGCGAAAACCCTGGGGAAGTCCCCGAATCGTCTTGCGCAGAATCTCCGCCAGTTCGGACTGGCTGTAGTTCTGCTCCGGATCGGGAGCCCAGTCGGCAAGATCGCGCGGAACAGTTCCCTCCTCGGTTTCCATGTCCTCGTCGATCGAAACCATTTTGCCGGTGCGCCGCTTGCGCAGCCGCATCAGGCTTTCGTTTACCGCGATTCGTACCAGCCATGTGTAAAACTTCGAATTCCCCTGAAACTGATCGAGCTTCTCATACGCCTTCAGGAACGCATCCTGCATCACGTCCTCGGCATCCTCGCGGTTCTGCGTAATGTGCTGCGCGATGCGGAAGACCTGGCGCTCATACTTGCGCACCAGCGTATCGTAGGCGGAAACATCACCGCCGCGGACCCGTTCTACCAGGGCCACATCGGGATGCTGCTCGTTTTCGCCTGCAATAGGTTGGATGGTCGACATGGGAGTTGGTTGCGGCAATTCCTGCTGTCCGGCAAACAGGGTTGAATTTGGGCCGTCAAAAGATGAGTGTAATTGACTACGGGGCGGTGGACCAAGTTACGAGCGTCCGCACAGCCCCTATCGAGTTCGGAACCTTGTGGTAACACAGGTGATTCCTGACTCCCACGGTACGTAAAAAGAAGGCTAGAGTGTAAATATGGAGCTCGTGGTTGTGCCTGCCCGCCTTTCACGCCTGGTCTCGCGGTGCCTGGCTGGCCTGCTTTCGATAATGATGATCGCTGCGCCGATCGAAGGCCAGCCGTATGGCGGCCCGGGCGCTCAGTCCTCCTCTTCCTCCACCGCAACCACAACACAGTCCGGCAAATCCAAATCAA
>JAJZNH010000304.1 GCA_021811745.1 Acidobacteriota bacterium | reverse complement strand
GTCCCCGCTCTGGGAACAGCCATTGGCAGCGGATCCGTCTCGGCCGCCGGCGCTCTGAACTTCCAGCTCACCGCGAAGCTGAACGCCAACACCAAACTCGGCGGCCTCGTCAGCGGAGTCTCCACCGCCCTCGGCGGAACCGCCGGCAAGTTCCTCCACGGCACCATGAGCAACGGCGTCCCCATGACCATCACCGGCACCACCTCCGATCCTGTCATCCGCGTGGAGCTCGGCAAAATGCTGGGCGGCGGACAGAAAGGCAAAAAGAAGCAAAGCGTCGGTGACATGGTCAGGGGGCTACTCGGGAAATAGAACGCCTGGCGACCTTCGTAACCCATTTCTGCTCTTAGGTTTCGTTCCCGCGCCGCTTCTTTGGAACGGGAGCCCCGCTCCGAACGTCTAACACTTGACACTATTCTGTAAACTGCGTTGGCTGCGGCCGGCGGCGGAACAAATTCCTCCGCATCGAGTCCGCAATCCCGAGGAGAAAATACTTTGCCCCAACTAATGAGAACGTCCAATCCCACGCTCAACGACAAAGTCTTTCGCGGTGTGCCCCTTGCGTGGGGCGAGGGCATGACGCTGCAGGGCACCATCAACAAAACCGGAATCCTGCTGCTCTGCGCCATGGCCGGAGCCGCCTGGACCTGGCACCTCTTTTTCGCCGAACACTCGTTTGCCGCCGTCAGCTCCATGAT
Organism: Acidobacteriota bacterium; assembly: GCA_021811745.1. The sequence goes on along the minus strand of JAJZNH010000304.1, from coordinate 1,983 downwards.
GTGGCTCGGTCTCCTCGGCGGCATGGTCCTCGCCCTGGTCACCGTCTTCAAAATGCAGTGGTCGCCCATCACCGCTCCGCTCTATGCCGTTGCGGAAGGCCTCGCCCTCGGCGGCATCTCCGCCACCTTTGAGCTGCGTTTCCCCGGCATCGCCATTGAAGCCGTGAGCCTCACCTTCGGCACCCTGCTCGTCCTGCTCATGGCCTACAAGTCCGGTATGATCCGCGTCACGCAGAAGTTCCGCCTCGGCGTCGTCGCTGCCACCGGAGCCATCATGCTCTTCTACATCATGGAGATGGTGCTGGGATTTTTCGGCGTCCGCTTCGCCGTCATCAACGGCTCCGGCCCCATCGGCATCGGCATCAGCCTGGTCATCGTCGCCGTCGCCGCGCTCAACCTCGTCCTTGACTTCGACTTCATCGAGCGCGGAGTTCAGTCCGGCGCTCCAAAGTACATGGAGTGGTACGGCGCCTTCGGCCTCATGGTCACCCTGGTCTGGCTGTATATCGAAATGCTGAACCTGCTCGCGAAACTCCGCGGCAACGACTAATCGAAACAGCGGGCCCTGCCTGGGAATCGGCAGCGGGTCCCCTCGTGCAGACAAAAAAGGGAGCCGGAATTTTTACATTCCGGCTCCCTCTGTCTTGCGCTGCATCGTTCATTTCGCCGTGGCGACCACTACCTGTTGCACGGTCTGCGCGTTTGCCGGAAGCCCGAATTTCACCTCATGTTCGGTCCGTGAAGTCGGCAGGAACACGTTCAGCGCGCGCTGCGGGCTGCGAACCTGCGTCAGGAAGTGCGTGTATTCGCCGTACCGGTTGAACACCAGAGATCCCGATTCCAGAACCACCTCATTGCTCGGAATCGTGATGGCATAGGCCGCGGCACTCGTGTTCACATTGCGGAGCAGCATCGTGTAGCGATAATTCTCGCTCAGCTGATACGTGCCGGCAGGCAACTCCGTATTCGCAACAAAGAAGTTAAACGGAATCGTTACCTCGGCGACGATCTGCTGTGCCGCGTACGTCGGAGCCGCGGCCAGCAGCGCCGCGACGCCCAGGATAAGCGTAAGGAAGAAGTGTCTCATGACATTTCTCCTTTCGGTTGGAGCATGGGAGCGGTTGAAATACGTCTCCCGCGTGCCGCCATCTTCTGCGGCCCTTCGTCGCGGATACACGACCAGCTTTCTTTTGTCGGTATTTCCGCGGCGTCACGCGGGGCAGGCTGAATTACTGGTGTCTCGCCTGCTTATTCGCCGGATGTTCGCGCCGATGGCGCGCGACAGCCTTCGCGACTTCTTCCGCAGTGAGCCTGCTGTGGCTCGAGGAGTGGAGCACTTCGTCCGGAGCAAGGTCGGGAACAGTCGACGCTGGCGCCGGAGCCTTCCGCGCGGTCTTTTCCGGAGTGGCCATAAAGCCTCCTGCGGATCACACCGATCAGCGGCGTCAAACCTGGAACACGCCGTCGAACGGCTGATCCAGCGGCCGGTCATCTTCTCGTCGCCATGGCCGCGCGCCGTTTCCAGCCGCGCAAGCCATAACGGCGAGGTTCAATCCACGCCGCTGCCTCTAGTATGGCGCAGTAAGGCTCTCCGTCAAGCTCTGTTGCCGCGGCCCGCTGTGACCAGGTCGCAAATCCCTCATTCAGGAGTGCATCCCGCCCCTGCATTCGCGAGCAGATCGATGCTCCGCCAGGCTCGCTTCAGCACTGCCAGGGTAGCCCCCAACGCCATAGGAATGGAAATCTGGTTCGAGCGGTAGCGCCCGTCAGCTCGCCGCCACCGCCGCCCGCTCCGGCAGCACCGTCCGCAGCACCGTCTCCGCCGCTTCCGTGCCCAGTCGGATGCAGTCCGGCACCCCGATCCCCTGGTACGCGTTTCCGGCCAGCGCCAGCCCCGGCAGCAGCGCAACCCGGTCCCGCACCAGCTGGATGCGTTCCAGATGTCCCACCCCGTACTGCGCCATCGCCTGCCGCGAGCGATGA
>JAJZNH010000620.1 GCA_021811745.1 Acidobacteriota bacterium | reverse complement strand
GGCATCGACCGGGAAAGCCTTGACCTCGCCATCAAAGCCATTCGCAGGTGCCGCTACAATGATAAGAGGGCCTGGCTTGCCTCGATGCAATCAGATCCAACTCCGAATTCCTCGGTAATCGATGAGCTGGATGCGGGGACGCCGGTACAGGCCGAACTCGATCTCGGCATCGGAGACTGACGTCATGCACGACAACGATGACGCTTGGTTGGATGATGACCAGCCTGCTCTCCTGGCTGATCCAGATGATGGCGGTGATTGTCAGAAGTCGATCGATTGCGCGGAAATCGCTGCCTGGAATATGCTGCGGCGGACGTTAAGCAAAGTCGTGAAACAGCAGCAGGCGGGGTTGTATGTTGTCGTGGCACCCGGTGATCACTGGGTCCCGACCATGAGTGCAATCATTGCGAAAGTATTCTTGGGCCATCCCTGCCGTGGGCACCGCCGCCCGGGCATGGCGGAGTCTGCTCCATCGTTCCTCGTTCATGAAATATGTGCAGGGAGCGCTGCAGGAAAGGCTGATGAAATCCGCGCCAGCGTCGAGTTCGGCCTGCGTGAGGGGCGGATTGTGATCCTTCTTGCAGGTAGCCGCCTGGCACTGCCGCCAGAGCTTGGCGTTGCGGCGGACCATACCCTCTTTGTCATGGCGCCTGATCGCATTTGCCTGACCGAGGTACTCGAGGCGGTGGATCCGGCTGGACGGCGAAGCGGTCTGCGCGGCCTCAATCTCAGGGCGATTACCCCAGCCAGTCTTCGGCTCGCATACCGGCCGGAAACGACCGCCAGAGATTATCTTCGGCGCCTGAAACCGTTGACGTTGAGGTCAAAGACTAAGGCAACCCGGTTCGATTCTCTCCATGGCATTGACAAGGCGAAGGGATGGGCGACGGCATTGAAGCTTGACCTGAAATTGTGGCGCCAGGGTAAGATCGGCTGGGATGACCTTCCCAGAGGGCTGCTGCTGGCCGGGCCTCCTGGTACAGGCAAGACCTCCTTTGCGGGGGCGATCGCAGACCACATCGGTATTGCCTTTGTTCCAACCAGCTATGCAACGTGGCAGAGGAGTGGGGCCGGTCATCTCGGTGAAGTCCTGAAGGCGATGAACGTAGTCTTCACCGAAGCGCGGGTTCTCGCTCCAAGCGTCCTCTTCATCGACGAGCTTGATACAGTGGGCACCCGGGGTGGCCGGGGGGCGCGCGATGACTGGTGGCGCGCGATCATCAATGCTGTGCTCGAGCAGATGGACGACACCTCAAGGGGCGACTGGACGCAGATGTCGACCTCCCGCGTATCGCGCGGATGAGTGCCGGAGCGACGGGAGCGGATGTTGCGCGGATATGTAAAACAGCCAACCGCCGCGCGCGCCACGAAGCAAGATTCGTGACCACCGACGATCTAATGGTGGCCATTGGTGTCGACGGCGGGATCGCTGATCCACAACAGCAGCGGCGCGTTGCCGTTCACGAAGCCGGCCACGCAATTGTGGCAATGGCGTATTCCGTCCTGTGCGTGGGAGATTTGTCCATTGTCAGCCGGGGAAACACGGCTGGGCACGCTGAGGTGTCTGCGTCGAGATCCGGTATCCTGACCCCGGCAGTCCTTGACGCAATGCTTGCCGCTCTACTGGGCGGTCGGGCCGCTGAAGAGGTGGCCTTCGGAAATATCAGTGCAGGTTCAGGCGGTGGGGACAGTTCAGATCTTGCCCGCGCCACGCAGTTGGCCGCGACAGCGGAACTGTCTTTGGGCATGCGCTCCGATGGGCTGGTCTGGTATCCGCAGGTCTCGGGGAACAGGCTGAGTCAGCTGTTTGGCCAACGGCCTGACATCGAGCGTGCGGTGCGACTGCGCCTTGACGCGGCCTACACCAACGCACGGGAATTGATCGCTGCAAGAAAGCCCCTCCTTGAACTGTTGGCGGAACGGTTGCTGACTCGCAAGGTATTGTCGGCCCGAGAAGTTATGGATCTTGCTAATATGGCAGACGCCCCAGCCATCGGCCCTCTTGCTTGCGCCTCGTAGACCGGAAAATATGAGTCATGGTTGGTGCGGATATTGGGCAACGCGAGCATATCGAGATCGTGCCCTGAGGCGTGGTGTAGGAACGGGTTTTCTGAGCAGGGCTGGCTGCTCTGTCAGGCTGCGATTGTGGGCAGGCTGACCTTGGGAGTATCGCCCAAGGGAGTGATGGTTTCCAGTGTCATGTATCGGGCGCGCTGGACGGCCCATTCATCTTGCTGCTCGGCGGTGCAGTTCCGGGCCGAAGCGCAGGGCCAATGGCGCGCGGGGTTTGTCCGCCAGATCAGCAGTTGATTCGCATAGTGACGCATTTTGATCTATCTGAAGGCATGACCGTCAACAATGATCCTCGCTGGGTGATACTTTTTGAAGACGGCCGATATTCACTCATGGGCCGACATTCCTCCCCGACCGAAGAAGAACTGAGCGCCATTGAGGCAAGTATGGCGAGCGCTGGACTTAAGGGTTGGCTTGCCACTATGGATCGCTCGGAATATGCGCCGGGCGCCGTACGGTTCGTAATTCACCGCGAGATGCGCGATCCGGCAATCCCCTTTGAAGACGCGGTCAAAGCCTTCGAGGCAGCTCGAAGCCAGCGCGAAAAGCACTGAATGGCCAAATTTCGACGTTTTGTTCCGCCTGTCTGAACCAAACCGCCTATTTTGGCAGCTTAAA
>JAJZNH010000046.1 GCA_021811745.1 Acidobacteriota bacterium | reverse complement strand
CATCTTCCTGGGCATGCACTGGGCCTATGCGGTGCTGGGGTGGGGCGGTTACTGGGGCTGGGATCCGGTTGAAAACGCCAGCTTCATGCCGTGGCTCACTGGAACCGCCTTTCTTCACTCCGTGATGATGCAGGAGAAGAAGGGCATGATGAAGAGCTGGAATGTGTGGCTGATCTTTTCCACCTTCCTGCTTACCCTCCTGGGGACGACGTTGACACGCGGCGGCTTGGTCAGCTCGGTGCACGCCTTCGCGCAGTCGTCGATCGGGAACTGGTTCATCGCCTTTATGGTGATTGTGCTGGCCGTCTGCATCTTCACGTACATCCTGCAGCGCAGCCATCTCAAGACCGAGAATCATCTGGAATCGCTGGTCAGCCGCGAATCCAGTTTTCTGTTCAACAACCTGGTTCTGCTCACCGCGTGCTTTGTCATCCTGTGGGGAACGCTCTTCCCGATCATCTCGGAATACGTGCAAGGCACCAAGGTGACGGTCGGCCCGCCGTTTTATAACCGCGTGGCGGTCCCCATCGGCCTGTTTCTGGTCTTCCTCACGGGCGTGGGTCCGCTGCTTCCCTGGCGCGCTACATCGATGAGGAGCATCCGGCGCAATTTTGTGCTGCCGGTCATCGCCCTCTGGGCAATGATGATTGTGTGCCTGGCCGTCGGCGTGCGCCCCTGGAAGAACGGCGCATTTGACGCCGGCGCCTTCTACGCGCTGGTAGCCTTCTCAGTCGGCGTGGGCGTCTTCACCGCCATTCTGACCGAGTTCCTGCGCGGCGCCCGCGTTGTTGCCCACCAGACCGGCCATAATCTCATTGCGGCAACCTGGCAGCTGATACGGCGTAACGGCCGACGCTATGGCGGCTACATCGTCCACATTGGGGTTGTGATTGTCGTGGTGGGACTGGCGGGTTCGGCCTTCAATCGCAACGTAGAAAGCGAGATGGGGTTGCACGACAAGATCCATATCGGCCCCTATACGCTGGAGTGCGTTGGCTTTACCCAGGATTCGAACCTCAACTACGACTCCGATTATGCGCTGCTCGACGTCTATAAGGACGGCAAGAAGGAGTTCCAGATGACGCCCGAGAAGCGCGTCTACCTGGTGAGTGGCCAACCGCAGACCATGGTGACCATTCATTCAACTCCCGCATGGGATCTGTACGTCGTGTATGAGGGCGTCAATCCCGATTCGGGCCAGCCCATTATCAAGGCATTCCTGAATCCGCTGGTTGGCTGGATCTGGGCTGGACTTGCGATCATGGTCCTCGGCACTTTCTTTGCACTGATTCCCAACCTCAGCCTGGCCAGCGTCGCGGTGCGGATGCCGGCGGCGCGTGCCGTTCCCGCCGAGCCAGCACTGAAGGGCGGAGATTGATGAGAATTCTCACGCGGCCTTCTCGCTGGACGAAGTCGGTTGAAGCGCTGATTCTTGCTCTGGCCATCTGCTTCACAGTGGGCGCAACCAATTCCAGCGCCCGGTTCAATAACCTGAACCACCGCCTGATGTGCACCTGCGGCTGCGCTGAGCTGTTGGGCGAGTGCAATCATGTCGGCTGCACGGCATCTACAAAAGAGAACGCCGAACTGCGCGCCGCTATTGCCGCGGGCGAGACCGATCAGCAGATTTTTGCGGCCTTCACCGCCGAGTACGGAGCCACGGTGCTGGCAGCGCCTCCCACGCACGGCTTTGACCTTGTGGCCTGGATTGCGCCCTTCGCGGTCTTTGCCGCGGCCCTGCTGGGAACCATCCTCCTGATCCGGCGCTGGGGTGGCCGGACGGACGGCAAAACACCACTGCCCGCAGGGCCCGATCCCGCCGGTCTTGATCCGGAAGAACGCGCGAGGCGCGAGAGAATTCGCCGGGAAACCAACATTGGCTCTGGCATCGACGGAGGTTTTTAATCCATGAACGAAACCCTTGGCATGATCGCAGGCCTGTTTCTGCTGCTGGCGCTCATGGTGTACACCTTCTGGCCGGAGAACGGCTTCGCCAGCCACCGCGAAAAGACCCGCCTGGACTTCCTGCTCGAACGTAAGGAGCAGCTCTACGAAAATCTCCGCGACCTGAACTTCGAGTATCGCGCCGGAAAGTATCCTGAAGAGGATTTCCAGGCACAGCGCGCCCTGCTTGAGAACGAAACTGCGCAGCTTCTGGCTGAAATTGACCATCTTCAGCAGGCCTGAGTGCTCTTGGCTCCGCCAATAGCCTGGGTTGAACGTTAGCTTTGTGAAAGGGCACGACTTGAGTCGTGCCGTAAGACCGGCAAAATCAACAAGGCCGCTGAGAGAATTCCCACAACCAGAAAACCGGCGCATCAATGAAGGATCTCGACACGAAATGAAATTGACACGACTGTTTGCAAGTACGTTCGCTCTTGGCCTGTTCCTGTGCGGCTCGCTGTCGCACGCCGCATCCGTCTCCGGCACCGTGACCAACAAGACCACCGGCAAGCCCGCCGTGGGCGATCCCGTGGTACTGGTCGACGTGCAGGCCGGCATGAGCGAGGTGGCAAAGGCGACCACGGATGCCCATGGACACTATTCGCTGAATGAGCCGGGCAGCGGCCCGTACCTGATTCGCGTCACCCACCAGGGCGTGGGCTACTTCATCGCGGCGCCTCAGGGCGGTGCATCAGGCGACATTCCGGTGTATGACGTGGCCGCAAAAGTGCCTGGCGTCCGCCTCGAA
>JAJZNH010000390.1 GCA_021811745.1 Acidobacteriota bacterium | reverse complement strand
GCCGGCAAGCAAGCAACCGCCGAATTCCACGTTCCGCCCGGCGCCACCGGCGCCACCGTCACCAACCTGATGGAAAAACCCGAGGGCGCACCGCTGACCGTCAGCGGCGACACCGTCCGGGTGCCGATCCACCCCTACGAGATCCTCACCGTGCGGGTGGATTATCCGGCGCCAGCCCAGTAGCCGGTAGCCGGTGGCCAGTAGCTAAACCTTGTAGAGACACATCGTCGACTGCGAGCTACCGGCTACGAACTACCGGCTAAGAGCTGGCCCTCCACTCTCGCCCCGATTTGCTACTCTATTGACACCAAGGAGCTTCCCGCCCATGATCAATTCCCCGTACTTCGTCGTGCCCGTCATCCTCGGCATCTTCGTCTTCTGCATCCTGTGGGGGACCAGCAGCAAGGAAGACAACGGCCACAAGACGCACTGAATCGCTGCGGCGGGCCCGGGGAACCTTTCCGCCCGCTCCGGCGTATCGTCCTGCATGAGGGCGATTGCCATGCCAACGCAGAGTTCGACTCACAACACCGAAAGCCGCCGGTTCTCCAGCATCGCCGCGCTCGCAACCGTTGCCGTGTTGGCCGCCGGTCTCGCGGGATGCCGCGTGCATGTGAACCAAGATGCGAGCGGCCAGCAGAAGAACGTTCGGATCGATACTCCCTTCGGCGGCGTGCACGTGGACACCAACCAGACCACGGCCGCGGATCTGGGCCTGCCCGCCTATCCCAACGCGCAAATCGTGCGCGATAACGAAAACGACAAGTCCGCCAATATCCACATGGGCTTCGGCCAGTGGGAACTGCGTGTCCAGGTCGTCAACTACTCCACGCCCGATCGCCAGGAAAAAGTGGTCGCCTTCTACAAGAAAGCGCTGGGCCGCTACGGCAACGTCATCGCGTGCCAGGACAAGCAGCCCGTGGGCACGCCGGCCGAGACCTCCGAGGGGCTCACCTGCTTCGACGATGGCAACGCGCACGTGAACGTCGATTCCAACGGAACCACCAACTACGGCTACTCCAACGACAATGGCTTCCAGTTGAAGTCCGGCTCCAAACGCCATCAGCACATCGTGGGCTTCCAGAGTTCCGCGCCCGGCCAGACCCGCTTCGCCCTGGTCGAGGTCGAACTGCCCGCCAACGTTGACGGCAACTCTGGCAAGAGCGATTAAGGACCCAACCACCGGGCCGAAATTACAATCTCTTTATGCCCGAAGGCGATACTATTTTTCGCACTGCCCGCGCGCTGGGCCGCGCCCTGGCAGGCCAGCCCATCACCGCCTTCCGGTCCACCTATCCGAACCTGACCCGCTTCCACGATGACGCGCCGATTACCGGCCGCACCGTCGTGAGCGTCGCTTCGCGGGGCAAGTGGCTGCTGATTCACTTCTCCGGCGGGGCCACGCTGGCCACCCACATGCTGATGAACGGGAGCTGGCACATCTACCGCCCCGGCGAGCTGTGGATGCAGCCGCACCGCAACATGCGCATCGTCATCGAAAACAGCAGCTACGTGGCAGTGGGCTTCAAAGTCCCGGTGGCCGAGATGCATACCGCCGCATCGCTGGCGCGGCAGAAGAGAATTCCGGCCCCCGAAGCCGATGTGCTGAGCCCCGCCTTCGACGAAGCCGAGGTGACGCGCCGCCTGCTCGCGTGTCCCGGTGAGGCCCTCGCCGACGTGCTGCTCGATCAGAGCGTCATGGCCGGGGTCGGGAATGTCTTCAAATCCGAGATCTGCTTCGTCACGGGACTCCATCCCTACTGCCCGGTCGCGGCCCTCACGGCCGCCGAGGCCGGTGCGGTGATCGCCGCCGCGCGCCGGCTGGTGGCAGCCAATGTGCTGGAGGATTCCGGCGACCGCATCGTGACCTACCGCGGGCGGCAGCGCCGAACCACCCATGCCTCCGACCCCGGCGACAGCCTGTGGGTCTACGGCCGCGCCGGCCAGCCCTGCCGCCGCTGCGGCGCGGCCGTCCGGCGGCGCATCCAGGGCGACGATGCGCGCGTCACCTTCTGGTGCCCTCGCTGCCAGCCCATGCCCGGCGGATCGGATGTGGATGGGTGAATAAGTCTGAATCGACAGCTCAGACTGTACAGAATCTGCTGAAGGGAACAATCTCCAGCTCATAGGAAGAGTGCGGGCTTCAGCCCGTACATAACTGCAGCAGAATCAGCGGGGCGTCAGCACCGAAGGGACCTATTTCCCGGGTAACTTCCAGCTCGATAGGCAGAGGCGACGCAGGTCGCGCGCTCCATAAAGAAGAGACAGCTCCAGATACCATCGCCCGCCGGAAACTTCACCCGCCAAGCCGCAAATCCGCGCATAGGCCGAAACCCGTCACTTCTCCACTTCCACTCCCCGCCAGAAGGCCACGTAGCCCTTGATCTTGCGCGCCGCCGGCTTAGGGTCGGGATAGTACCAAGCCGCGTCCTGATTGTCCTGCCCTTCGATCAGCAGGCTCATATAGCGGGCCTGGCCCTTCCAGGGGCAGGTCGAGGTCGTGGTGCTGGGGCGGAAATATTCCCGCTTGAGGCTGGATTCGGGAAAATACACGTTCCCTTCTACGTCGACAATGTCCGTGCTTTCGGCAATGACTCTGCCGTTCCAAATTGCTCGCGCCATGATAAATGCAGTCAACTCCGCTCCCCCCTCCGCGCGCCGTCAAGCGGGGGGGGGCCGGATACGACACTAGCAGAC
>JAJZNH010000512.1 GCA_021811745.1 Acidobacteriota bacterium | reverse complement strand
CGCGCGTCACCGGCGCGGGCAGCGTAAAGCTCCTGCGGAAGAGCGGCATCGGCTGCTCGTCGGCCTCCGCATCCGTGGCGGCCGCGGCGATCCATTCGGCGTCGATCTTCGGGGCTTGCGTCCAGTGCGCTGGCTGGCTCCAGGCGGTGGAGTGGCCGTCTTCGTCCCAAACCCGCACCTGCCAGGTGTATGCGTGGCCGGCTTCGAGCGTCAGTCCGCGATACCCGACTCCGAGGGTCTGGCTGCTCTCAACCTTGCCGGTGTCCCACAGGAACGGCTGGCCGATCGCGCCCGCCGCGGTGACACGCACCTGGTAGGCCGACTGCCGAACGCCGCGCAGAGCGGTAGAAGAAGCATCGTCAGTCCAGGAGAACTCGGGGCTCTGCTCCGCTACGGCCAACGGCTCTGCCTGCCCATCGCAGCGCAATCCAGAAGGCGGAGCCAGATGCGAGGACAGTGGAGCGGCAAAGACGGCCGACGCAAAAAACAGAATTGCCCAGGCCATGACCACACTCTTGCATCGCGTGAGAAGAATGCCGGCGAATGTCAACATGGAAAGATGCATCCAGTCGTCATAATTCCGTTTCTTTGCTCCAGAGATATCTTTGCGGAAGCACTATGCACCACGCACGACCCGCTTCAGCGTCGCCTCTGCCGGAGCGTAGCCGGGAAAGTTGGGCGAGAGCATCATGCCTTGCGGTCTCGGCACCAGCTTTCCGTCCCTCACCCACTCGGGGCCGCGCTCTTCGAGATGCGCCACGAGTCTTTCGCGCCACAGCTTTAACTGCGGACCGTATTCCGCCGAGCCGGAGAGATCCTTCAGCTCATGCGGATCGGTCTCCAGGTGAAACAACTGCTCCTTTCCGTGCTGGGCATGGTAGAGATACTTCCACCTGCCGTCGGTCATTCCGTTCCAGTGATTTGAGGGGCTGTAGCAGATGTTGTGCTCCAGGTCGATGTACTCGCGCCAGCCTTTGCCGCCGCTCCGCACCAGTTCCAGCAGGCTTCGGCCCTCGACCGCTTCCGGAATCGGTGCGCCGGCGGCGTCCAGCGCTGTGGGCACAATGTCGCGCAGTTCCACGGGGTTATCCATGACCCGTCCGGCAGCGTTCATGTTCATGCTCGCGGGCGGGCGCATCAACATGGGAACGTGCGCCGACTGCTCGTATCCGTAAGACTTTCGCCACAGATTCTGATCACCCAGCATGTCGCCGTGATCGGAGATGAAGAGAACGAGCGTCTCTTCGAGCAGCTTGCGCTGTTCGAGCACGTCGAGGATGCGCCCGATCTGCTCATCGACAAAGCTGACCGACCCGTAGTAGCCCTGGCGCGAGTGGCGAATCACCGCCGGCGACAGCTTGCCGTGCCAGATCTCGTTGTCGGGTCCACTGCGCGGCTCGTAGATCTTTGCCCAATCCGCCACGTGCGCTTCAGGCAGCGGGCTGTTCTCGTACATGTTGAAGCAGCGCTCGGGCGGGTCGTAGGGGCTGTGCGGGCGGATGAAGGATACCTTGAGAAAGAATGGCTCCGCGCGCTCGTAGCCTTTCAGGAAGTTGACCGCGGTCTGACCGGTCCAGTGGGTGTCGTGCATCTCTTCCGGATAGACAAACGGCCGGGCGCGGTAGTCGTTCCAGGTCAAGCCGGTGGCATGAGGATCCTTATCGGGCAGATGCGACCAGAACCATGCTTCGTAGTCACAGCGCTCCTCCCAGGAAGCTTCAGTCTGCGGACCCTGCTTGTGGAACCAGTAAGAGCAGTGCTCATCAGACACCAACTGGTGATAGCCGTGCGCATTGCGAATCGGACTGTAGTGATTCTTGCCGATGGAGGTGGTGTAGTAGCCGGCCTCCGCCATCGCCCGGCCCTTCTCGACGGGATACGGGTTGGTGGCCATGTGCGTATAGCCCAGCATGCCGTTGCGCCATGGCCCCATGCCGGTGAGCAGCGCGCTGCGCGCCGGCGTGCATGTGGGCGTGGTGGAATAGGCGGCGCTGAAGCGAACGCCTTCGCGTGCGATGCGGTCGAGGTTCGGCGTGCGAATCACCGGGTTTCCGTTGGCGCCCACGCAGTCGAACCGCAACTGATCGGCCATCAGCAGCAGGACGTTGGGCCGGTCGCGCTTCACTGTGTTGGCGCTATATGCCGGGGATTCGCCTTTCTGCGCAGGCGTCCGAAGGCCTCCGGCGAGAATCGCCGCCCCTGCGCCGCCGACAAAGTTTCGTCTGTTCATCTCCGCTCCTCGCGTGTCTATCTTTCGGCCAGTGCCTTGCGAATCGTCGCGGCCGCCTGCTGGGCCTGCACCGCGTACCCCGCAGGCGTAAAGTGAACGTCGCCGCTGTGCAGGTCCTGGTGCTTGAGCATCAGCGCATGCTGATCGTCGATGGGGATGCCATTGCGACGCATGACGGCCTCGGCCAGCCGGTTACGCTCATGGATGCGCGCATTGGTCGCCCCATTGCTGGCCGCATCGTGCAGCACCGGCGTCGTGCTGGCCCAGATCAGCTTTGCGTCCGGAGCGCCGGCGCGCAGAGCGGCGATCATAGCGGGCAGTCCTGCCGCATATTGCTGTTCGGTATAGCCCCAACCGTGCATGCCGTTGTTGAAGTGAACCACCGCGAAGTGAACGCCCATCATGCTGAAGTAGTCGTGCAGTTGGCCGGGCAGCCGCGGATCGCCGCTCGCGCATGAAGTAGCAAAGAGA
>JAJZNH010000527.1:2291-2704 GCA_021811745.1 Acidobacteriota bacterium | reverse complement strand
CACGAAGGGCAGCGCAAGCCAGAGGCCGCATAGGAGGCCCGACCCGCGCTTCCACAAGAAGTAGAGCGCAAGCAGCGGCATGACAAACAGGCTGGCGTTCCGGGCGTAAAACGGGTTGTCGATGCGCAGACCGAAGAGCGCCGGAGCCTTGATGGCAAGCGCCGCCGCGACGGCAAGGATCAGGACGACGAGCGTCTCGGCGCCTGCGGTGTTCGCCGGCTCATCGGCACTGTCAGGGGCAAGCACCAACTGCTTCCACAGCCGCTCGGAGTGCGCGCGCGCAAACTCGCGTGACAGCGTATCCAGGCTGCCCATGCGCTTGACCGCGACCAGGAAAGCTTCATCCGCTGCCAGGCCGGCCTCGATGAGCGCCGCAAGCTGGTCGCGCAGATGTCCTTCGAGTTCCTCCACGT
>JAJZNH010000527.1:0-2281 GCA_021811745.1 Acidobacteriota bacterium | reverse complement strand
ACGGTCTGCCGGCGGCGCACGTACTCCCGCCACTGCGCGATCTGTTCCTCCAGCGGTAGATCGGCGAAGGTCGTCATGCCGTGCACGCCTTCATCCAGATCCCCCGCAGGGTGCCGTCCACGACCTGCCACTGCCGCCGCTGGGCTGCGAGCCGCGCCCGGCCTGCTCTCGTGATGCGGTAGTACTTGCGCCTGCGGCCGTTCTCGGACACGGACCATTTCGCCGCGACGTCACCCTGGCGCTCAAGCCGGTGCAGCACGGGATAGAGCATGCCGTCGGTCCAGCGCAGCTGCCCGCCTGACAACTGGACCACTCGCTTGATGATGGCGTAGCCGTAACTGTCGCCTTCGGCAAGGATCGCGAGCACGAGCGGCGTGGCGGAAGCAGCGATGAGGTCCTTACTCATGTCCATACGTAGAAGTATCATACACAGTAGTTCTACGTATGTCGCCCCTAAGGTCAAGCGCCTCGATCGGTGGAAGCAGGTGGGGGTTCGGGCCACCTGCCGCTTCGGAGAATGTCAGGAATCAGGCCCAGCCCACCTGCTGCAGCGCTAATTCGGCATTCCATATCTTGGTCATGTGTACTATCTTCTCGCCCTTGAACTGTATAACGTAGACGTAATCCGTGCTCATGCGCCGGCCGGTTGGCGGTACCGGCCCCCCCTGCCCGGTGTGGGTTGCGTGAAACACCGCGTAAGCCGCTACGTTCTTCCTCTCCTCGTCGGTCGCGAATGACTTCAGTTCGTAGCGAGCGTCAGGGAACAGGGCCACTATCCCCTTCATCCAATCGGTGTATTGCGCGAGGGTCTTCACTTCGCTCAGCGGCGAAGCCTGCGCCGAAAAGGTCGCGTCCGCGCTGCAATAGGTACTGCAGCTCTCCCAACCTTTGCCCGTCTCGCAAGCGTCGAAGAACTTTTCCGCGACGCTGGTCAATGAAGCCATATCAATCCTCTCCCTTCGTGGGTCGTGGTTATAAACTTACCTTCCTGCCGTCTCTGGAGCAGAGCGGACACAACACGCACCGACAGGCGGATGGCCCGGGTTTCAAGTGGGGCACCCTGATTCAGAAGTGGCGCCACCGTTCCGGAGATGCGGGCCACTCGCCGACCCAGCGGCGCGGATTATTGAATCTACGCCTCCCGAGTCGTGAGGCACCCGCCAGTTCGCCCGATTGTTAGTTGTGGCGCAGGACCGCCTCCTCGGCCACGTGGCGTTGTTCCGAGGTGAGGCAACGGATGACAATGAGGCCATGTTTTCCAAGAAGGAATACAGTTCCTGTATCCGGGCGTCTGATTATGCGGGTCACATCGGTGAACGAAGCCAGTGGTTGAGAGGCGGTTGGGGCGTCCATGACTTGATAGGTCTGCCCGGGGGGACTGGCCGGCTCACTCATTGGATCGGTCACCTCTGCCAGGTAGCCTGAATGGCCCAGCGGGTGTATGGGAACGGCCAGGCTGCTTTGAATATGGATGATCTTAGGAGCCTTGGCAGACTGCAAGCTCAAAAGAGCGCCTCCGGAACCATCGCGAAACAGGATTTGCTGATATATATCTTCAATCGCTCCAGCGAAATCGTAAGGCTTGTGCACGCCTGTCGCGACTGAGGCAACAACTTTCAAGCGCGCAGGGTCGCTGACGTCAACGATGATCAAGCGTTCCCCCTGCTGTTGTTCCAGGTATAAGTACGGTATGCCCGCTCCGTCAAAATGGAGGAACATATCCTGGCTGGCTTCCTGTGTAGGGTCCGGTAGAGCAGCTGACGGTTCCACCACAATGTCCGACTTTGGTTGATTTGTTGCGGCTTGGGCGACCGAAACGCTGAGCGTCAAGCCGAAGCTGACGATGAGTGCCGTGCCTATTCTCATGGCGCGTCTCCTTCCCAATACGACATCGAATGTTACCCCGGGTTGATTGAAACCGCAAGCCGCCAACGGCATTGAAAAATTTGTCGCGCTAGCTCGGCGGGCGTCGCACCTGATGACCGGGAGTTTATGAATCGGGCGGAGCCGGGATTCGAATCCAAAGGGCGAAATCTATACAAAGGGGGATGTCAGAAATCCCATCCTTGCGGAAAGGGAAAGAGTTCTTACTTGACATCTCTTTCTATAAAACCTGTCATCATGATCCGCCGCGCTTAGCTGCTCTGATGCGGCGGATTTCTTCCATCCTTTGCGCCAGCAGCTTTTCGCGGCCTTCCTGGGTGGGCTGGTAGTAGCTGCGGCCTTTGAGCGACTCCGGCAGGCAATCCATGTCGGCTACTTTTCCTTCCTCGTCGTGCGC
>JAJZNH010000069.1 GCA_021811745.1 Acidobacteriota bacterium | reverse complement strand
ATTGGTGGGCGCGGAGTAGATAGTGTTGACGGGAGCGCCGGTCGCGCCGATGCCGCCGGCGACATACAGATAGCCGTTATGCACGGTGGCGCACAGGCCAAAGAGAGCTTGCGGCAATGTGCTGGTGAGCGCGGTCCAGGCGCCGACTGCGCCAGTGGTGGAATTTACCGGGGCCATATAAACGGTGTTGGTCCCGCTGGTGTCGGTTGCATGTATCTGGCCACCGAGCACGTAGATATAGCGCTGGCCGACGGGCACTGAGGAGTTGGTATCGTCGGCTTCAGCCATGGCATGATGCGCAAGCGTTACGGGCAGAGGGTTCGTGGAAATGACCGTCCAACTGGAATTGGTCGCGCTGCCCACCGTACCGTTCTGATTCAAGTTGATCGCAAAGACAGTGCTGGTATTGGCAATGCCGTTGAAGCCTCCGGTGACGACTGCAAAGGCGCTGGTGGTGGTCATTCCCGGCACGCCCACGGCGCGAAGGCCCGTCAGCGGCATCGGCAAAGGCATGGTGGTTGACCAGCTCATGGCGCTTGGATTGAAGCTGAATGTCGGAACGAGGTTTACGCTGACGGAGTTGCTGGTACCGGCCGAGGTTGTGACCGTAACGTTCACGGTGCCGGGAGTGGTGAAGCTCGTCGTGCCATTTCCCGCCGGCATCTGAGCCACGATTCCCGAGTCAGACCAGGCGGAAGCAGCCGGCGTCACATCGACCGAGATGCTTCCCTGAACGAAGGTCACCTTTCCGGGAGTGGACTGGAAGCCGCTGCCGTTGATCTCGATGGGCAGATTGACGGGGCTGGTGGGGGTGGTTGAGCTGTTGATGTTCTGGATTTGTGGCTTGGCAGGGGGTGGCGTGCTGCTGCCGCTACCGCCGCCACCGCAGCCGGCAAGGAAAGTGACCCCAGCCATGATCGTGATCGAACCAAGGACCGACAGACACGGATTTTGTTTCATCGTTTTGTGCTCCTGTTTGGGAACTAAGGTTTCGACGCTTCCCAGGCTTATCGTGCATCTCGCGTGAGTTTTTAAGATGGCCCCCTCTCCGCATTTCAGCCGGTCGCCGCGCCGCTGGAGAGATAGAACCCGGGGATGGGCCGGGAGTTTCTCATCCCGCATTGTTACTCGTTACCAAAAGTGCGCGGAAGAGAAAATGAGTGCTGTGTGTAGTAAATTGGAACGTTACGCAGGTAACGGGAAGGCGCATCGGATGGTAAGTATTCCTGCTGCGGTCAGGCAAAGTGATCTGAAAATTCATCCGCTCAGGCCAGCTTGGCGCCGGTCAATTGTTCCAGGATGGCTAAAGGAGCCGAGTCGGGGGTGACAGTGGCTGCGGGGTCTACGAGGAGAGTCTGTTCGAGGGCGTATTGCCCGGCTTGGACAGCGTGAGGGATGGTTTCGGTGTAGACCATCCAACTGGAGCCGGGTGCGAACTGCAAGCTTTCCTTTGCGCAAAGCCGCTGGAACTCGGCATCCTGCTTCATCGCATTGTGCAGTTTGAGCATGAACCGGTCGTAGGGCGTGCGCTTGAGCGAGGGGACAAGGTCGGCCACTCTGGTGATTTCAGCGAAGCGCCGGGCGGCACAAACGGCGCCGCCGTCGCTGCGGGGCGTTGCCAGAATCGTGGGCCAGAAGGCCCCCAGAATGCGCGGAAACGGCTCGCCTACCACCCAGTCGCGGCTCTTCGAGGGATGAATGTTCGAGAAGAAGCGCAGGATGCGCCAACCGCGGGTGGGGCGCGTGGGAAAGGCGTCGATATGGAGCAGGTTGTTGCGGTGACGCTGAGGTAGAACCCGGTTCGCTTCGTCAATAGGGCTGTAACTCGCGTAGTCCGGCAGCCAGCGGCGCTGATAGGGCGCCAGGAAGCCGGAGAGAAATTTGACGACGCCGGCCGAGTAGCGGCGCATGATCACGCGGAGCCGCTCGATATCCTCGGGGGTTGCCTGCTTGTGATCGACGCCGCGCAGGCGGTCATGGGCGGGCTTGTAGACGATATTCCCGTGGAGCCTGCCTGTGATTTGGTGGCGGGTGAGGAGGAATTCGATGTCCATCCTGGGAATGGCCAAGGGCGTTTGCGGGAAGTAGAGGATCATCCCGGTTTCCAGATAGGCGCACCATCTCTCGGCCTGCTTGGGGTTGATGGGCAGGCCATTGATGAGCGTATGGGGGAGGATGGAATGCAGCGGCATAAAGTGGTAACCGCCTCAATCCTGGGGCTCAATTCATTAAGATGACTGCTACGCCGGGATGGCTGTCAGCGGGAGAACCTGGCGCGCAACCAAAGCACGCCGAAGAACGGCAGAGCAAGAATCAGCACAATGACTCCAGCCGGAAAGCCGACGTAGCGGTAGGTATCCGCGTAGTTTACGTTGTGGCCAAGGATCCCGTTCCAAACCAGGAGCGAGAAGATGGCGATGCAGGTGGTAGCAAAGAAGGTGAAGAAAGCCGTCGCCAGCGAAAGCAGCAGGCTCGTGAAGAGCCCAAAGCCCTCCAACGGGAAGCCAAAGACCCGGCTGCTGCCGTGCGTTCCGGTATGTGCGGATTGCATCATTGTTCCCGACCTCTGTCGTCTAGAATACAGATTCATGACCGGTACTGCACAAGTCGAACTTTGGCACGCGGAAAAGGTAGCGACGCAAGTGAACGTCATCCAGGCGCCCAACGGACTCCGCTACGCCGCCTGGGGCGAAACGCGCATCTCC
>JAJZNH010000048.1 GCA_021811745.1 Acidobacteriota bacterium | reverse complement strand
CTAAACAGGTAAGGATTACGCGTGAAAAAGATGGTCTCCACGCGCTTCATCATAAACAAGCCGGTCACGGTAACGGCCAGCGCCGCCAGCATAATAACGCCGTGATAGAACTTGTTCTCCAGGGGATACTTGGCGAAACGCGAGGGCGGCGGAGCCGGTTTGCCGAAGAACCGCAGCACCCGGCGCGTGGCGTCGCGCAGGTCGGTTCGGTCTGGCCAGATGGACCAGAAGTCCATGTAAAACGAGGCGTGGATGATGTGGAAGACGATCGACACCGTCAGCACGCAGCCCGCGATCCAGTGATAGAGCACCCAGTTGAAGCGTACGCCGACCTTGGGCAGAAAGGCAGTGAAAAGCAGCGTAAACATGGACGCCGCCATGATCCAGTGAAAGGCGCGCGCGGCCAGCGAGTGTCGCTGAACGCGCTCGGGAACAGCAGCCGTGCTGGCGGGCGCGGCGCTCTTCTCAAACTTTGCAAACTTCTTGGGCGGTGCAACGATGATCACATAAAGCGCGTGCACGATCATGAAGCCTAATCCCGCGATCACCGCCAGCCACATCAGACTCCACGCGATGTGAATGGGAATTGAACGCCCCCACGGACCTGTTGCCCAGGTTATGAAGTCCATGCCGCCTCCTGCACGCCGGGGTTACCATCAAGCACGTTTTCGGCTTGCTGGGTTGGAACGCCACCAATGGCGCGCTTTACCAGATTTCTCATCAACGGGATCTTATACGCGTTGAACTGCAGCGGAACAGCGCCCTCGACGGCCATCTTCCCGGCCATCTCGCCGGTGGCCGCGTTGGCGGGCTTGCCGCGCACCGCATCTTCGACATTCCTGAGCCGCATGGGGCGGGCGGCAACGGCATTCACGGCGAGACGAATGCGCTGGATGCTGCCGCCGGACAGCTCCATGGCCGAGGCAACGTTCATCAGCGGAAAATCCCATACGTTGCGGTCGCGCACCTTCTCGAAGTAGAACTTTGTCCCGGCCCAGGTGGAGGGAATGCGAATGGCCGTGAGCAGGTCGCCTGGTTGAAGAATATGTAGGCGCCTGATGTCGGTCTTGGGGCCGATAAAGTAATCCTCGGCGTTCACAACGCGCTCGCCCTTGCTCGACCGGATGACGAACTTGGCATCGAGGACAATCAGCGCCGGAGCAGAATCCGACGGATTCACAGCCACACAGCGCTCCGCATCAAAGATGGCGTGCTCGCGGTTGCGGCCCACCGGCGTGTCGGCATAGCAAATGTTGCCGCCGGCGCGGTAGCAGGGCCAGCCGGCGCGATAGTACCAGCAGCGAGTGTCCTGCGAGACGTTGCCGCCGATGGTGCCCTGGTTGCGAATCTGCGGCGAGGCCACCAGCGAGACCGCCTCGGAAAGCACGCCGTAATCCTTCTTGACGGCGGGATGATGCGCAATATCAGTCAGGCTGGTCATGGCGCCAATCTCGATGCCGTCGCCGGTCTGGCGAATTCCCTTCAATTCGTCGACGCCGCTCAGGTCCACCACCACTTTCGGCTTCTTGATGCGATCCTTGAGCCAGTCGAGGCTGTCCATTCCGCCAGCCAGGACCCAGGCGTCATCGCGGTATTGGTCGAGCAGCTTTTGCGCCTCCGCGGCCGAGCCTGGTTGAAGCAGGTCGAACGCGGGCATTACATCTCGTATAACCGCCATAGCTCTCTCCGTTTCACATCCCCATCAGATGTGTGCTACCAGGGGCTCTTGCATCGGACGCCCGGCTTCATAGGACGTCAGGATCGTATCGCAGTTCACCGGGGCGCGCTGGAAGATGTTGTCACCCAGCGCATCGGCCAAAGCGTTGAGAATGGCCGCGCACCCACCACCGACGGGAGGCTCGCCGCAGCCGCGCGCGCCCACCGGCGTCTCCGGATCGGGAATATTCAACGCGTTCCACTTCATGTTGACGGGCACGTCGAGGATCGTTGGGGGCTTGTTCTGGTAGAAACGCATGGCCACCATCACGCCGTATTGGGGATCGATCACCCACTTCTGGCCAATGGCGTGGGCAATGCCCAGCGTGGAGCGCCCAAGAACCTGACCACCCAGCGCGGCTGGATGGATCACCGTGCCCACGTCGGCATAGGCCAGATAATCGACGATGCGATAAACGCCAGTCTCGACGTCGGCCTCAACCTCGGCAAAGCATGCCAGATAGGAAAAGGAATTGCCGTCGTGCGGGTATTTGTCGCGCGCCGAAGCAATCAAGCCCTGACCGGCCATAGCGGTAACCGCCTGTTTGGTCGCCTTGTTCACATCGGGGTTCACATCGTGGCCGTCGTAGATGCCGCCGAGCTTGATGGCGTGCTGGGCCGCCTGCGCAAAGCTCATCCCCGCGCCGCCTCCCTTGCGGAAGACACGCAGGTTGGCAACCTCATAGTCTTCAGGTTGTCCGCCTAGCGACTTGGCGGCCACCTCCTGGAGCCTCTGCCTGCACTCCAATCCAACTGCATGCGCCGCGCGCGTCATGGCGTGGACCGTCTGGCTGCCGCCGGAGTAGCAACTATAGGGCAGGTTCTTCGAGGTGTCGCCCCAGATAATATCAACCGACTCCCACGGAACATCGAGGATTTCGGCCGCGGCGCGATGCACGTCGATCACCGCTTCGGTGCCCAGGTTGCCGATGCCGGAGTGGATGCGGACGCGGCCCTCCGGCGTGATGACGATCAGCCCGTCATAGCCGGTGGCGCCGG
>JAJZNH010000190.1 GCA_021811745.1 Acidobacteriota bacterium | reverse complement strand
CAAACCCGAAGAGTACGGCGACGCCGCGGCCTTTCTTGCCAGCGACCGCGCCGCCTACATCACCGGCTCCGTCATTCGCGTGGATGGTGGCTTGATCCCCAGCGTATAACCAAGGCGAGATCGGAGCGGCGGCAGACATTATCACGGAGGGCATCGATGGAATTTGACGCAGAGACAATTGCGGCGCTGTCGGGGATCAGCACGGCAACCCTGACCACGGTTTTGCTGAAGAAGGGGCTTCGCAACGTGTGGATACGCGGCTCCAGGCCGCTGCGTCCCGGCCAGAAGCGCGTAGCTGGCCCGGCCTTCACGCTGCGCTTCGTGCCGGCGCGCGAGGATCTGGCAACGCCGGAATCCTGGGGCTCGCCCATCTCGACCCGCGCCGCTATTGAGGCCATGCCGCCGGGTTGCGTAGCGGTTGTGGGCGCCATGGGCATCGCCGATGCCGGGATCTTCGGCGATATCCTCAGCCAGCGCATCCAGGTGCGGGGTGTAGCTGCTCTGGTCACGGACGGCGTGATGCGCGACGTGGCGGGCGTACTCGACACCGGCTTGGCTGTCTGGTGCCTGGGTGCGGCGGCGCCGCCCTCGGTTGCCGGCCTCACCTTCGTGGGCTGGCAGGAACCGATCGGCTGTGGCGGCGTTGCGGTCTTCCCCGGCGACATGATCGTCGCGGACGACGATGGCTCGGTGGTCATTCCGCAAGCGCTTGTCAAGGATGTCGTGGCGGCCTCTGTCGAGCAGGAAAAGTTCGAGGCATGGATTCTTGCCGAGGTGCAGACCGGCGCTTCCCTTCCCGGCCTGTATCCACCCAACGCGGAAAGCAAGGCTCGCTACGAGGCCTACCGCAAGGAGCAGGACGCGAAGAAATAAGCTGGAACCGTCAGCGACGACGAAACAGGAGTTCTATCGCGCTGGAATTGGGGGTCGGGTGGAAACCATCTTACCGGGCGTTGCCGCCGCGGCAAATCCGCCATCTATTGCCGAACGCGATCCCATCTACCGCAAGATCGCCTGGCGCATCATGCCGGTGCTGCTCACCGGCTACGTGATTGCCTATCTCGACCGGGTGAATGTCGGCTTTGCGAAATTGCAAATGCTCGGCGACCTGAAATTCAGCGATGCGGTCTATGGATTCGGAGCCGGCATCTTCTTCCTTGGCTATTTTGTCTTTGAGGTGCCCAGCAACATCATCCTTCACAAGCTGGGCGCGCGCATCTGGATCTGCCGCGTGCTCATCGCCTGGGGAATCGTCTCTGCTTGCACGGCGTTTGTACGCACTCCGTTGCAGTTTTACACGGTGCGCTTTCTGCTGGGCGTTGCGGAAGCGGGATTTTTCCCTGGCATGATTCTGTATCTCACCTACTGGTTTCCGTCCTGGCGGCGGGCCAAAATGGTGGCGCTGCTGATGGCGGGCAATCCGATTTCCGGCATCCTCGGCGGTCCGCTCTCCGGCTACATCCTGCACCGCTTCACCTCCAGCCGCCACTTTGCCGGATGGCAGTGGCTCTTCCTGATCGAGGCCCTGCCGGCCATCGTTCTGGGCATCTTCATCCCCTTCTATCTCGATAGCCGGGTCGCGCAGGCCAAATGGCTCTCGGAACCTGAAAAGGCCGTCATCGCCGCCGAGATCAGCCAGGAGGCAAGCGTAAAAACGCACCACACCTTCGGTGCCGCCATGACCAGCGCGCGTATATGGCTGATGTGCTCCATCCTGTTCTGCATCGTGATGGGGTCCTATGCCATCGGCTTTTGGCAGCCCACCATCATCCGCCAAACAGGCGTCAGTAATACCTTCACCATTGGGTTGCTCACCATCGCTCCCTACACGCTGGCGCTGGTCTCGATGATTCTCACTGGCCGCCACGCCGACAAAACGTGCGAGCGGCGCTGGCACCTGGTGGCGCCGAACATCCTGGCCGCGGCGGGGTTCATCTTGTGCACCCAGGCCGGCAGCAGCACCATGATCGCCATGGCGGGCCTGATTCTCTCGGTCACCGGCGTAGTCACTGCGCTGCCTATGTTCTGGGCGCTTCCAACCTCTTTCCTGGGTGGGGTGGCCGCGGCCGCAGGCATCGCGCTCGTCAATTGCGTAGGAAACATAGCGGGATTCGTTAGCCCGGCCATCATCGGCTTTCTCAAAACTCATACGCATACGCTTAATTCCGGACTGTATCTTGTCGCGGCCTGCCATATCGCCGCATCCATTTTGATCCTGACTCTGGTTCCGGCAGAGGTGGTCAATCACTGATCGCGGCAAGCGCGGTAGCAGACGAGGATGCAAAATCCCTCCCGCACGACGCTCCCGGAACCGGCGCGGTACAATGTCCTCCATTCAACCAATTCACGATGGAGGCGCCATGCGCAGAATCCTTCTCGCCGCTTTCGCCCTTGCTTTTGCCGTTCTGTTCACTGCTCCACTGGTGGCACAGGGCGCGCCGCCCCAGGGCGGAGCCGGCCAGCCCTACACCGTCGAGTACTACTACAAGGTCCAGTGGGGCCATCAGCAGGAGTTTCTCGACCTGTTCCTTAAAAACCATTGGCCGCTGCTCAAAAAGATCCAGTCCACGGGGCGGATTCTGTCGCTCAAGATCGAGTCGCCGGCCTACCACACCACCGAAGACGGCCGCTGGGACTACCGCGTAACCATCGTTTACAAGAACTCCACCGTGGCCACCACCGCCAACCCTGATGAGGAGACATTCATCAAGCAGCT
>JAJZNH010000186.1 GCA_021811745.1 Acidobacteriota bacterium | reverse complement strand
ATAAGGAATCTGCTGCCAAACCGGCTGGCACTACTGAATCTTTGCAATCTGAGCTGCGCTCAGGCTAACCACGGACTGGGGCAGGGGCACGAAATGGAGGGGCGTCAAGAATTGCGAAGCGTTGCCGCCGGTGGAACTAATGGCCCAGGTGAACAGATCGCGCAGGGCTGACGCCATCGCGGCCGAGGGCTGTTGTTGATTTACGAGGGCGTACTCATAGTTGATGATGGGGTAAGACTGCGGGCCAGGCGCGAAGATGAGGCTGACGCGCTCGCTGGCCGGAGTTTTCGATACCATCTGTGCGGCAGCGGCGGTGGCATTGTCCACGGTGGGCAGGACAAACTTTCCGTCGTGATTCTGGAGCATGGCAATGCCCAGACCGGCCTTATCCGTTGCCGCCTGGTAGCTGCTGCCGATATAGGCGATCGAATACGGGTTATCCTGGGAGGCTGTCACCATGCCGGGATTGCCCTCCGCGCCGAGTCCGCCCTTTACGGGCGCCCAACTGATGGTGGTGCCGAAGTTGTACTTTTTCGCCCAACTCGCCGTGCTGAAGGCCAGGTACTGGGTGAAGATGAAGGTGTCGCCGCTGCCGTCACTGCGGTGAATGGGGATGATGGCGTGGGCTGGCAGCTTGACACCCGGATTCAGGACCGCAATCGCGTGGTCGTTCCACGTGTGGATGGAGCCGTCGTAGATGCCGGCCAGCACCGGTCCGCTCAGCTTGATGTGCTGATCGTTCAGGCCGGGCAGGTTGTAGTTGACCATCTGCATGGAGATCGCCAGCGGGATATTCAGCATGTTGGGGTGCGCCTGCATCATCGTGTCGCCCAGGTAGGCATCCGAGGCTCCGATTTGCGCGATGCCGGCAATCGCCTGCGACATGCCGGTTCCACTGCCGGTGGACTGAGTAGTGATCCTCACATTGGGATGGGTTTTCGCATACTCAGGAACCCAGACGTTGAAGAGCGGATAGAGCAGGCTCGATCCGGTTTCCAGGATGTTTATCTGCGGGGCGGCGGATTTGCAGCCTGCGCTCACCAAGGCGGCAACAGAAAACGCAAGAACAAGGGCGCTGCTTCTGAACGCGATGCCGTACTTCTGAAACCAGGCAGACTTGTTACGAACTGGCACAACTACCTCCTTATCACTGGCTGGCGGGTTGGGTTGCTGGATGGGCGGAGTGGCTCAAATCCTGTGTACATCTGGAGATGATTCTTCCCCGAAAGAGAGTGGGCACTGCAACTCAAGGGTTGCACACCGAGAGGGAGTGTGGGACCGCAGTAGGCCAATTTTCACGAACTTTTGACAAACCGGAAAGAGGAAGAACTGAAGGGTGCGCGCCACCTCACGCTCAGAAACGGCGAATTGTGGGCGGACAGAGGAGTTTTTGAGATAGAAGGACTGCGCCGACTCACCGGCGCCGGTCCACCCGCCTGGACCTGGTTGAAGGCGGCGTAACTCTTAGGGGCGAAGATGCCATCAAGGCTTCCTTTCCCGAATTGAGCCGCATTGAAATCGCCGGAGAACTAAGCCCTAATCTCCAGTCAGGGTTTGGAGAGCTTGGCAGCTTGCGTTACATCAAAGGCAGAGAATCGCTTGCTTTGGCCGCTGATTTCCGCGCGCAGCTCTTGCCAGAGTTCGTTCGGAATCTTGAGAAAGACCTCAACAACCGCAGGATCAAACTGCGCCCCGGAGCAACGCAGAATCTCCTCGCGCGCGACGTCGAAGCTTCTTGCCTTTCGGTAAGGCCGGTCACTGGTGATGGCGTCCAGGGTGTCAGCTACGGCGAAGATGCGTGCTCCAATGGGGATCTCATGGCCGCGGAGGTTGCTGGGATAGCCGCTCCCGTCGTAGTGCTCCTGGTGGCAGAAGACAATCTCCGCTGCTCCGGCGAGAAAAGGGATCTTACGCAGCATGAAATAGCCGCGCGTGCAGTGTTCGCGCATCAACGCCTGCTCTTCCGGGGTCAGCTTGCCGGGTTTGCGCAGGATCTCGTCGGGGATGGCCATTTTCCCGATGTCGTGGAGAAAGGCGCCGCGGGCAATGATCTTGATCTCATCGGGTGGCAGTTCCATGGCGCGGGCCAGTGCGATGGTGTAAGCGGTAACGCGCTTGGAGTGACCCTCGGTCTCGGAGTCCTTGAGGTCGAGGGCATCGCCCAGAGCTTCGAGGGTCACGTCGTAGGAGTGCTCCAGGTCTTCCATGGCGTGGCGCAACATCTCAGTGCGCGCGCGCACCATTTGTTCCAGGCTTTGCTGGTAGTTCTGGCTTTCTTCCACGACTCGACGGTAGTTCAGAGCGCGTTCTACGGTGCCGATCAGGTGTTCGCGCTCGAAGGGTTTGAGCAGATAGTCATAGGCACCGCGGCGCATGGCGTCGATGGCCACGCTGATGTCGTGAACGGCGGTGACCATCACCACGGGAATGCCCGGCTGCTGTGCATGGATGCGCTCCAGAAGCACAATGCCGTTGACGTCCTGCATCACGATGTCGGTGAGCACGAGGTCAAAGGCGTTCAACTCCATGGCCCCCAGCGCCTCGCGGCCATTGGAGACCAGGTGCGTCTCGTAGCCCTGTTGCTCCAGCGTTGGGCCCATCATCGAGCGCACGTGCACCTCGTCGTCCACCACAAGAATGCGAGCCTTCCTGCGCGTGTCCGTATCGCCTCGTGCATGCGAGTTTCTCTCGGGATTTTGGGCCCCCGGTCCAGCCGGATT
>JAJZNH010000341.1 GCA_021811745.1 Acidobacteriota bacterium | reverse complement strand
GGACCATGTCTTCCAGGCCAATGAATTCAACGCCAATGTCTGGGTCGATGAGGAGGAGGTTCCTTATACCTTCGATCCGGCGCATCCTTACAACTGGGTGCGGGTGCGGCTGTTCGGCGGGCGGTCACTGTTCTGGTCGCGGCAGTCCTTCCGGCTGAGCAACTACGAGCTGAAGGCCAAGTCACACGACGGATTTGGCGAGGACTGGCCGATCAGCTACGCGGATCTGGCGCCCTACTACTCGCGCGTGGAAGGAATTTTCCGGGTCGAAGGCGCGCTGGACGGGCCGCCGCAGATGCCCAACGGCAACTTCATCATCGATGACAAGCCGTGGTCGCCTTCCATGCAGCGGTTTATCACGGCGGCCGCGAAGCGCAAGATTCCGGTGTGCAAGCAGAGGCGCTCTTTGGGGCGCGATGGGCTGGCCAGTTCAGTGAACCTGCTGCTGCCCGATGCGGAAAAAACAGGCAGGCTTACCTCCATTGCCGACGCCGTGGTGCGCGAACTAACGGTGGACAAGAACACCGGGCAACCCAACGGCTGCAACTTTGTTGACCGGCTCTCGCGCCGCGAGATGAGCGTCAAGGCGCGCGTGGTGGTGTTGGCCGCAGGAACGCTGGAAAGCACGCGCCTGCTCTTGAACTCGAAGATCGGCAATTCGAGCGGCGTGATGGGACACTACCTGATGGATCAGATCTACGGCGCCGGCGTGGCGTGCTCCGTTCCCGAGGCACGCAACGGTAAGTGGAAGGGTCTGATGGGCGGCAACGCCATTGTTCCGCGCTTCCGCAACATCACAACCAAGAGCACCAAATTCCTGCGTGGCTACGCGCTGAACGTCTCCAGCCATGCCGGCTCCATCGACCCCCGCAACTTTGCCGCCTACGGCGCCGAACTGCAGCGAAAGCTGGATGAATATTATGGCAGCTCCTTCCAAATGACCATCATGGGAGAAGTGCTGGGTCGCTATGAGAACCATGTGCGCATCGACAACAACGAAGTTGATGCATGGGGCATTCCCGTGCTGCGCGTGGAAACCAAGTACACCGATAACGAATTCAATATGGCAAGGGATGCCGTAGACGTAGGCTCTGAGGTCGCGGAAGCGGCTGGATTTGAAGTGCTCTCAGCGAATCCAATGCCGAACCCGCCAGGCTACAGCATTCACGAGATCGGAACCTGCCGCATGGGCGACGACCCCAGGACCAGCGTGCTGAATAAGTGGTGCCAGAGCCACGACCACAAGAACCTGTTTGTGGTGGATGGCGCCAGCTTTGTGAGCGGCGGATGGCAGAATCCGACCATGACAATTCTGTCGCTCTCGATGCGCGCGTCAGAATATCTTGCGGACGAGATGAAGAGGCAGAATATATGAAGTGGAGGCCCTCTGCCTATGTTCACTCTCCGTCCCATCGGCTTTGTGCGTAGCCCTTATCAGGAAACAGCTGGAATCCCCAGGGGCCTCGGTGCCCAGCACCACGCCGAAGGCGTGCTTGAGATTCTGCCGGAGTTCGCGCCCGGCCTTCAGGACATTGAAGGCTTTTCGCATCTTTTCGTCCTTTGGGCCTTTCACCGCTCAGAGGATTTCGACCTCATCGCACATCCGCCCACCGACGAGAAGCGGCCGCACGGTGTCTTCGCCACGCGCTCTCCGCGCCGGCCTAACCCCATCGGCCTCACGGTGGTTGAGTTGCTGCGCCGCGAAGGCGCGTCGCTCCACGTCCGCGGCGTGGATATGCTGGACGGCACACCCATCCTCGACATCAAGCCGTATCTCTCCAGCATTCCGGCTGAAAAACTGCGCCGGGGATGGCTGGCCGAGGCAGAAGCGCGCAAAGGGTAATGCGGAGATATTCGCGGTCTTTACGGAATGCCGAGCAGCTTATGCGTCTGCAGGCTCAGCCGCCACTGTGGATGTTCCAGGCAGTAGCGCAGCGCCAACTGCGTGTTAGCCTCGCGGTTTGGCCCGTCCATCGGCTGCAGGAAAAAGTGCCGGAACGGAAGCATCTCAAAGTCCGCGGGAGCCGCACTCGCTTGCGGATAGACGAGCTTCAATTCATCGCCGCTCCGCTGCACAAAGTTCGCGCCGGCCTTGGGGCTGACGCAGAGCCAATCGATGCCCGCCGGAGCCGCGACCGTGCCGTTCGTCTCCACGGCAATCTCGAAACGGCGCGCGTGCAGAGTTTGGATCAGCGCCAGATCCAGTTGCAGCAGAGGCTCTCCGCCGGTACAGACCACAAATCTCCGCCCCTGCGTTGACTCCCGCGGCCATGCCTGCTCGACGGCCGCGACGAGCGCCTCCGCCGATTCGAACTTGCCGCCGCCGGGTCCATCCACACCCACAAAATCCGTATCGCAAAACCGACACGTCGCCGCTGCGCGGTCTTCTTCGCGCCCCGACCAGAGATTGCATCCGGCAAACCGGCAAAAGACCGCCGCGCGTCCCGTCTGGGCGCCTTCACCCTGCAGCGTGTAGAAAATCTCTTTGACGGCGTAAGTCATAAAAGCAGCTTTCAGTATCTATCCGATCACGTGACGGTTCGCCTATCAAGTGGACACGAAAAAAGCTGACAGCTGGCGGCTGATCGCTATTTCTTCTGCAGTTGCAGCGGATCCTCAATCCCGTTTTCCCTGAACCCTTTTTGCCGCAGCAGGCAGGAGTCGCATTGCCCGCACGGCTCGCCCTCGGGCGATGGATCGTAGCAAGTGCTGGGCAGCCCGGAATCC
>JAJZNH010000049.1 GCA_021811745.1 Acidobacteriota bacterium | reverse complement strand
GTCTTGTCTGACGCCAAAGGCTACATGCAAGGGCTGCTTGATCGCATGGCCCAATTCTATCCGCCCGGTTGTCCGCGCACGGTCGATACGAATCCGTCCAAGTGGTCATACCCACAGCGCCGTTTCGATCCCAAACCTGGCGCGATACGCATCGTCGCTTTGGTGGACTCACTCTGCGCGTCCGACTGCGAATTACTCACAGAAAGGCTGGCCTCGCTTCCCGAAGCGATCGTAGCGGGGGCGAATACGTTTGGCGTGGGGCAATTCATTCAGCCTGGCTACTCGGTCTTGCCGCACACCGGATTGCCGTTCAGGATTGCGCTCGGAATGAGCAATTTCTACCGTGATAGCCGCTCTTACGACGGGTACGGGCTCGACGTGGATATTGTGGTGCCAAAAGTTGACTCGCTGCAGGATAACCAACTGCGCGAGCTTGCACAAATAGTAGAGAAGTTGCCGAGCGACTACGCTCGCGGCTACAAGAGTGAGAATTGATCTGAACGGTACCGACCGTACTGGCGTCGGTCGCCCCGC
The DNA here is from genome assembly GCA_021811745.1 of Acidobacteriota bacterium. The sequence continues at coordinate 2,198 of JAJZNH010000049.1, read as the reverse complement.
CAGATGACCTTCCAATTGGCACAGGTTCAATCGGTCGAGGACCTATCGCGGTATTTTGTGAGGGGAAGCCTCCAAAAGCTGCTGGATGCCTGGAAGTCACCTCTCTGCGCATCTGCTCACATTGCGCCGTTTTGTTTTGTGCTGCCGCCGCTCCCTTTGGGTCCGCCGCTTACCGGCCGCGCCAGCATCGACGGCCCTACCTGACGCAGAGGCGCCGCTGGCGCCGCCGGCGGCTGATGCATCGTTACGATGATCGCCTCGGCTGGTTTGTTCCCTGCGCATTGATAGGAGTGCGGCGTGCCGGCATCGAAGTAGACCGCATCGCCTGGTTCCAGGGTGCAGTGGTGTTCGCCGTGATGAACCTCCAGCATCCCTTGCAGTACATAGAGAAACTCAAAGCCGGGGTGCATATGCGCCCGCGCCTCTGTACTGACTTCCAGCGGCAGGAATTCCGCGAAGTAGGGGTCCATGTGCCGGTCAGGGACCATATACCCGAGGCTTTCGAAGTAGTAGGTGGGCGGTTCCACGCCGGTTTGCGGCAGCCGCACCCTGTCCTTTTGCCGGTGCACGCGAAACATCGCCGCAGCCTCGGCCTCAAAGAAATAAGACAAGTCTTTCGAAAAGACCATGGCGATCCGGGCCAGATTGCGCAAGGTGGGCACCACGCGCCCGGTCTCCAGCTGGGAGAGAAAGCTGGCGGAGAGACCGGTGTGCTTGCCGAGTTCGACAAGACCCATCGATTTCTTGAGGCGCAGACGCCGGATGCGCTCTCCGATCCGCTTTTCCGCAATGAACCTGTCGGCGGTTTCTGAATCGACCTGAGATTTTTGTGTCTCTTCGCTCTTCACCATTGCCGGCTCGCCCATGGGCACTCTCCCAATCACTTACTTACAGAATGCTCCTCGAAATAAAATATTGTCCAGATCGAAAAGTGTTGCCGTATCACAAAAGCAATTCCTTGCGGTGCTCCGGGTTTCCGCCACCGAGGTTAAATGGAAAAGAGTCCGGTTAAATATGACTGAAATTTTACCCACATACCTTCTCTCAGGCGCATCGGGGATGCTTGGCGGCGCGCTACGGGCGGCCTTGGCTGAACGGCAGTGCGGCATGCTGCAACTGGTGCGCCGGCCCGCAAAAGCAGCCGGAGAAGTGGAGTGGAATCCCGCCGCTGCCGTGGCCGTTCGTGCCCCTGACTCGCTGGAAGGGATCAAGGCTGCTATTCACCTCTCAGGCGCCAACGTGGCTGCGCATCGCTGGACGCCGGCATATAAGCGGGAGATGGTCGCCAGTCGCGTAGACTCCACCCGTGCCCTCGCGTGCATGCTGGCCGGTCTACGCCGTCCGCCGCAGGCGCTGCTGGCGGCCTCGGCGGCGGGTATTTATGGTGATCGCGGCGACGAGATTCTGGACGAATCGTCATCGGACGGCTCGGGCTTCCTTGCCGATCTTTGCCGGGAATGGGAGGCTGCGGCCCGGCCCGCGGTGGAGGCCGACATCCGGGTGGTTCATCTGCGCCTTGGCGTGGTTCTCGGCGGCGGAGCGGGGGCGCTTGGCCGGATGGCGCCGTTGTTCCAGCTTGGACTGGGGGGGCGGCTGGGTGATGGCCGCCAGTGGATGAGCTGGATCGGGCTTGAGGACACCGTCGGCGCCATTCTCTTTCTCCTGGAAAATCCAGTACTTGCAGGCCCTGTCAATCTGACCGCTCCCAACCCGGTAACGAATGCCGAGTTCACCCGCGCCCTGGGCCGCGCGCTGCATCGGCCCGCCCTGCTGCCTGCACCTGCCTTTGCCCTGCGGCTGGCTCTGGGCGAGATGGCCCGCGAAGCCTTGCTCGCGAGCGCTCGCATCCGGCCGGCCCGCCTCCTGGACGCCGGCTTCCGCTTTGCGCAGCCGACGGTAGAGGCAGCGCTCGCCGCCGCGCTGGCGCGGCCCCGTCCGCCCTCGCAGTCCGCGTTATCCTAGAGAGTCCGGCCGCGCCTCTTCACTGCGGCCACTCAGGAAAGTGCAAACGCGTATGCCCGAAGAGACTTCCGCAACTCTACCCGCAGGCCCAGCCCCAATCGCTACAATCTCTACCCTCGGCCAGTATGAGGGCCAATCCGTCACCTTGCGCGGGTGGCTCTATAACCTGCGCGAGAGCGGCAAGCTGCTGTTTCCCATCTTTCGCGACGGCACCGGCACGGTGCAGGGCGTAGCCC
>JAJZNH010000188.1 GCA_021811745.1 Acidobacteriota bacterium | reverse complement strand
CAACAACGACTTCTACCTGCGCATCTGCTCGCTGTCGTATGGCCAGTTCATGCAAATAGCTTTCGATGCCGCCACGGTGAGGAGGATAAAATTTCCCTAGATGGAGGATGGCGGGTTTTGCTTCCGAATACATTTAGCTTATAAATATCCCCGTGGAGCTTCGCGAGATCAATCGCATATCTTTAGAATCCCAACGCTCACAGTGTCATTTTATGGAAGAAGCTTCCCAACTTGACAGGCAATTAGCATGCTCCTCGGAATTCACGCACAAACAAGGGTGATTCCGAATCGACGGGAAACACGAAATAGGCCAAAGACTAAATATCCCCCGGCAGAGCCCTTTCAATTACCCATAAGTTTTCTGGAATAGGAGCCAGTATTGACACAGCGGATACGGACTCAAGGTGGGCACTTTGTTGAGCCGGGTGTGAAGCTATGAACTTCCTGCATGAGCAAATCGGCGAAGCTGGAGAGGGCGGTGGACTCATCTGCCTGCGGCGAGTGGATCGAGCAGGAGTTGGCGGCGTCGCGGCTGCCCGACGCGCGGCTGGAGAAACGGCTGCAGCAGTTGGTAGAGCGGATGGCCGCCGGACTGGGGCGCAGCATTCCCTTAGCCTGTCAAGACTGGGCAGCGACCAAGGCCGCCTATCGATTCTTCTCCAATGAGCGGATATGTGAAGAGCAGATTCTGGCCGGCCATTTTGAAGCAACCCGAGGGCGGCTGCCCGCAGGAGAAGTGCCTGTTCTTGTGCTGCACGACACGACCGAGTTCACCTACCGGCGGGAAGACGCGGCCGCCGTCGGCCTGGTCAGCAAGGGATCGGTACGCAAGGATGAGCACGGCCAACCGGTGTATTTCACCACTTGCGAAGTTTGTCTGCACTCCAGCCTGGCGGTCACGCTGGAAGGGTTGCCGCTGGGTTTGACGGCAGTGAAGTTCTGGAGCCGCAAGACGTTCAAAGGCCGCAGGGCGAGAAGACAGGCGCATCGAGCTCCCATCGAGGAGAAGGAAAGTCTTCGCTGGCTGGAGAATCTGCGCGCCTCGGCCGGTTTGCTCGGACAGCCTGGGCGCATTGTGCATGTGGGCGATCAGGAGAGCGACATCTTCGACCTGTTCGGTGTGGCGCGGCAACTGGAGACGCATTTTCTGGTGCGCACACGCGCCGACCGGCTGGCCAATGGCGGGCCGCTGCGGGTGGCCGAGGCCATCGGGCAGAGTCCCCGCCGCGGTTTATACCACGTCGTCGTACGCAATCGTAAGGGCGAGCCACGGAAAGCAATTCTGGAAGTCCGCTACCAACGCCTGTGCATACAAACCGGCAAGGGGAAGAAAAAGCGCTATCCGGAACAGACGGTGACCGTGATTGAGGCGCGCGAGAAAAAGACGCCGCCGGACCGGGAACGGATCGACTGGAAACTGATTACCGATCTGACCGTAGACTCGCTCGATCAGGCCATCGAGAAGGTGCAATGGTATGGACTGCGCTGGAAGATCGAGATCTTTCACAAGATCCTGAAATCAGGCTGCCGGGCCGAACAGTCACGCTTAAGAACCACTGCGCGGTTGACGAATCTGCTGGCCGTTTTTTGCATCCTGAGCTGGCGTGTCTTCTGGCTCACCATGATCCATCGCGTCACGCCGGAAGCCGGCCCCGAGTTGATCTTCACGGACCTGGAATTACGCATTCTGGATAAGCTGGTTCACGATAAACCCGCCGCGCATCCGCGCCCGCCTGCGCTTTCGCGCTACCTGATCAAGCTGGCCCGGCTGGGCGGCTACCTGGCGCGTAATTCCGATCCTCCACCCGGAAACGAAACCATCTGGAGAGGTTTATCTCGCCTCGTCGACATTCAACTCGGCGTCACCATCGGAGGAGAACTTATGGGTAATTGAAAGGGCAAAGCCGGGGGGCCTCCCGTGATTAGCTAGAAGCGGTCTCATAAATATCTGAGCATCATGTGAAGGCATGTGAGGTGGACCATTCCGAGGTAATTTTCGACGCGGTACTCCCATCGGTTCACGAGCCTTCGGAAGTTGTACATCCATGCGAAGAGCCGCTCGACCTTCCATCGCTTCCTGTAGCAGCGTAAGGCGCGGCCATCCTGTGTTTTGGAGCGTTTGCGACGATTCGGCGCGATCATTTCGATTCCATGCTCTTCGGCCAGTTTTCGGTGCAGTCCGTCCGAGTCGTAGGCCTTGTCGCCGATCAGCCCGGCGGGAAGTTCGTGGAGGAAGCTGGCGGCAACGGCATCTTCGACGAGGTGGCACTCTGCCGGCGAAGCGCTTTCCACAGTAACGGCGAGTGGAAGACTGTTACCAGCGGCGATAGCGACGATCTTCGTGCCCTTCCTGCGGCGGGTAGGGCCGATGGCGAAGCCCCCTTTTTGGCGCTCGCGAAGGTTGCATCCACGAACGCTTCCTCCAGGTTGAGCTTGCCTTGCCCGTGCAGTAATCGCGCCAACCGCCTCAGCGCTTCCACCACCTTGCCGTCGCGGATCCACTGCTGGTAACGACGGCGGCAGGTCTGGTATGGCGGATACCTCTCCGGTAACTCACGCCACTGCGCTCCGGTTCCCCAGGACCCACACCACACCATTCAGCACAGCGCGCGTCTCGTGCCAGGGACGACCCCGCCGCACACCTGCCGAATGATCGGCCTCGCTATTCCCGAGCCAGTTGAGATGTTAGTCTTCGGCCAGAACTGAGCCTGTCAAGGCGGAGGGTTGGCTGAT
>JAJZNH010000510.1 GCA_021811745.1 Acidobacteriota bacterium | reverse complement strand
GCCAAGCTGCTGCGCCAAGTCAGAGGTCAGATTCTGTACGTGGAGAACGATCGCGGCGCCGCCTCCGCCGGTTGTGGGTTGGCCGGCCGCTCCCTTGGTCGGGAACTCGCCGAGAGTGACATTCACATCCTGCGTCTTTCCGTTGCGGTAAATCTGCAGGTGAGCCACCGAGCCAGGCGCCATCTCGGCAATGCGCACACTCAGATCGTTCCGGCCAGAGACCGCGCTGCCGTTGAGCTTAAGGATAACGTCGCCTCGTTGCAGTCCCGCTTTGGATGCGGGGCTGTCGGGGCTGACATCGGAGACCAATGCTCCGCCGCCCTGGCTAAGCCCGAAGGCCTTGGCCATGCTGGGATCGACGTCTTGAATCGTCACTCCCAGATAGCCGCGGACGACCTTGCCGTGCTCCACAATCTGATTCATGATGTTGCGCGCCATGTTGACCGGGATGGCGAAACCAATGCCTTCATTGCCGCCGCCGCCGGAGATGATGGCGGTATTAATGCCCACCAGGTTTCCATGCAGGTCGATCATGGCGCCGCCGGAGTTGCCGGGGTTGATCGCGGCGTCGGTCTGAATGAAGTTTTCGTAGTGCTCGATGGAGCCGCCCAGCGCGCGGCCAGTGGCGCTCACAATGCCCATCGTGGCAGTTTCGCCGATGCCGAAGGGATCGCCGATGGCGAAGACAATATCTCCCACCTTGAGCTTGGAGGAATCGCCGAGAGCAAGCGTGGGCAGTCCGGTAGCGTCGATCTTAAGCACCGCTATGTCGGTTCGGGAATCGGTGCCGATGACCTTTGCCTTGTATTTCTTCCGGTCCGGCGTGTAAACCTCTATCTCCGATGCGCCCGCCACCACGTGATTGTTGGTCAGGATAAAGCCGTTCGGGTTGACGATCACGCCCGAGCCCAGACTTTGCTCACGCTGCGTTTGCGGCTGTTGCTGGCCAAACTGGTCGCCGAAGAACTGACGGAAGAACGGGTCCGAGAAAAATGGATTCGGCACGTTCTGCGTCCGTATCACCTTGGTGGAGGAGATATTCACCACTGCGGGCAAAGCAGGATCGATGACCGAGGAAAAACCATTTTTGAAATCGCCAAGACTCATGGGGGACGCCGGCGGCGCCATCTGCACATGGACCTGGGGTTCGGCCAGCACGGGATATCCGGGCATGCGGATCATACCGGCACGTAGCATCCCGCCAAGGACGAGCACGCCTGCAATCAAGCCAATAAGCCAGTAGGGAAGTCTGCGGTTCGGAGTCGTCATAGGTATTCTCCTTTCTCCTGAGACAAAGTGAGCCTTCGTTCTTTCAGCCTGCGAGGGCCTTCAGCGCACTGAGGTAGTGAAGGATGTCTTCGCGCGAAAGTATCCCCACAATTTCGTTCTTTTCCACAACCGGAAGCTGGTTTACGCCGTCACGGCCCATCTTTTCGAGCGCGGACCAGAGGATGGTATTCGGTTCTGTAGTGGTTAATTTTTGCAAGGGGATCGTGATCTGGGAGGCCGGAGTGGATGACCAGGCTTCGCGCAGCACGGTACGTATGGCAGACATGGTTACCATGCCAATGGGACGATCGAACTGAGTAACGACGGCGCAGCGGGCTCCCAGAGGCAGAAGATTCCGCTCCACGAGTTCTTCCAGGGACACGCTGGAGGGAACCCGCAGAAAGTCACGCCGCATGGCGTCCGACACTTTATGGTCGCCAAGCAGGTGCTTCACCGATTCCTGCTGTAACTGGCTGCTTGCCGCGCTCTCCAGAAACCATCCAATAAATGCAATCCAGATCCCGCCTCCCAGATCGCCGGTCAAAGCTCTCCATACCCCCAGCAGGATCAGAGCAAAACCGAAGAAGCGTCCGGAAAGGCCGGCAGTGATGGTGGCGCGATGGTAGTTGCCCGTCATCTTCCACACCAGGGCGCGAAAGACACGCCCCCCGTCCAGTGGAAATCCGGGAATAAGATTGAAGATGGCAAGAACCAGATTAAGCAGGGCCATGTACTCGGCTAACGCAAACAGTGGCCGTCCAGGCGTGAAGAACGGCTCAATCTCCCAGAAGAATGCCGCCAGAGCAAAGCTCGTCACCGGGCCAACGACCGCGATCCAGAACTCCGTCGAGGCCCGCGTAGGTTCGGACTCAAGCTCCGAAACGCCGCCGAAGAGAAAGAGCGTGATGCGGGGAACCGGAAGACCGAATTGCTGAGCCACGAGGGAATGGGCAAATTCGTGGATAAGTACGCTCACGAACAGCATGACCGCCGTGACGAACCCCATGATCCAGTATTCGGCCGTAGACCAGTTGCTGAACTGCAGCGGGTAGTAACTCACCGCCAGCATCCACGCCAGCAGGCCTACAATCAGAAACCACGAATAGTCGAGGGCTACGGAGATGCCCCAAAAGCGTCCAATTGGAATGCCGCGCTGAGTCACGTCGTTGGCGCCTTTCCGTTTCGCAAGACTGAATCTGTACAGCCGTTGCCGCTGACAGGTTGTCGATTGCCATCCGGCGCATACAGCGCGCCTTTTTCTGGCCATCGAGTTCTGCGCGAGCCAATAGAGAGACTTGCCCCCATGGCAGAGGATAGCTCAACTCCAAAACTGCGTGGGACGGCCCGGGTTCCCCGGGACTACCCGTAGCCGCATGCGAGCGCAGCCGGTAAGGCTGAGGCTTCAACCATCTCTTCTTGGTCCTGATGCCTCCTTAAGCCCAACAGATGTCTGATTATATATCG